>JBGTHH010000058.1:0-8177 GCA_041746275.1 Pirellulaceae bacterium
CCTGGATGATACGTCGGAAACAAAAATACATCCGCTCGGGATAACAAACACATTATTTCTTCCCTTTCCTTACAACCGTGCCGCTTAATAGTTAACCCAGCCAATGGCTCCAGTTGATCGAGACACTCAGAGAACTCGCGATGTTCTTTCCCGATAAAAGACAGCTCGATGCGTATACCAAGTGCGATGGCAGCCCGGCAACCATAAACGACGTCAAATACCCCCTTGAATTCATAGCAATAACCAACGAACAGAACGCGAATAGTCTGTCCTTCTAAAATACGATTTATCTCAACTGGAATTTCCTCAGTCCGCAGCATATTCGGCTGATAGACCATCTTATTTGGATATCTCCGCGACAGTATCTCTGCGGTTCGCTTGCTTTGGACGATCACCTTGTCGGAACGCATTAAAATATACCACCAGCTTAACTTATAAAATGGCCCGAGACTACCTACGGAAAACGCAGCCAAAGCATTTCCACGAACGTCAACGAGAATCCTCTTTCTTAACGCTCTTGACAGCCCCACCGCAAAAGCCGATCGAAATACGGCAGGCCCACCATCGGCGACTACATGAACTAAGTCCGAATTACGCAAGTGCCGGCCCAATTGCGAAATATCCCTCAGTAGTCGCCACGGCAAGGCGAGCAACCACATACGGGAAAACGATCGTACTTGATATGGCACGTATAAAATCTGAAGGCTGCCATCGCGGAAGTAGTCACGAATCGCCCGCATAGCCGAGACAATGCCACCCTTGCCGCCACCATAACCCTGAGAGTTGCCACCAAGATTGGGACCAAAGAGAATCACTCGGGTATTACTTACTTCAGCCATTGTGTCGATCAGCCTATTACTTGTACTTAATTTGCCAGCAGCGACTCGTAGGCACTCACCATCCGGTCGAGTCTGAGGGCGTCCTCCGCATACCTTCGGGCATTGACGCTCATTTTCCGCTCTTCCTCGTCAGTTAGGGCGAAGAGTCGTGCCATCGCGTCGGCAATGGACTGCGGATCGAGTGGATCAAAGAGAAAGCCTCTCACGCCATCCTCGACGAGCAATGGGTGATCACAGACATTCGACGCAAGCACAGGACGACCCGCGATCAGGGCCTCGCAGACCGCATTGGGCAGTCCTTCGTAAAGCGAAGGATGCATCAGGGCGCTATGCCGTTGTAGCAGTTCGGGGATATTGTTGCATTCACCTAGCCACTGCCACTTGTCCTTTATCGAAGAGCAACCATCCAAGGCGGCGTGCAGCTTCTGGCAGTAGATGCTGCCAGTAGGACTCTGGTCTTCTTTGCCCGCCCAAGACACTGTCGGCAGATAGCCGTGCTTTTGACCAAAACACTTGAGCGCCTCTATCAACCGCAACGCATTCTTCTCAGGGCCAATGCGTCCAATGACGAGCAGGCTCGGAAGTGGCTTGCAATCATTCCAATACGATAAACTCGGCTCAAGTGAGTATCCGTTATAGATGGTAAATACCTTTTTGCGCAGCCATGAATGGCGCAATAGGCTCGCAGCATGATCATGACTGTTGGCAACAATACAATCGGCCGCCACATAAAGTGCATTCTTCACGAAGGTGCGGCTATTACTTACTTTGTCACTTAAATAACTGGACCGTTCGGAGACAACAATCTTCGTAGCTGGGGCCATTAAGCCCGCCAAGATCGCATAGGCGTTTGGTGATCCTAAAAAGCTGATCACCCCTTCATATCGGTTCGCTCGAAGCAACCGCACCAACTGCGACAACACCCTGAAGGAAAAACCACATCCCTTGCGGACCTCATGGACCGGAATTCCAGCTTCTTCGATCTGCTGCCGAAAAAAGTCAAATTCTAAGAAGTAGATGAACATTTCCACGGCATGCCCTTTGTCCTTGAGCCCACGAGCCAAATTTACCATTTGCCGCTGGGCACCGCCGGTGCCGAAGTGATCGATAACGCAGAGAATCTTCATAAAGGTATGTTTAATTCAGCTTCAAAGCGGTCCAAGCGGCATGCACCAATACCACGCCGCCGAGCATCATGATGAGTAAGTGGTGGTAAGTCCGCCGCTCGTTACAATTGCGCAGATCGGGCAGTAAGGCCAGGATAAATACTGGAACCAGGAAATCCCCGAAATGGCGAGTTTCGAGGCTTGATGCTGCGATCGCCATAGTGAATCCAAGCGAAACGAACAGCATGAACACCAAACTCGTGCTCCGTTCGCGTTTGAATCTCCACAATCGCGATACCGCTATGGCCAACAGCGGAATGACGAAGTAGAAAAAGATCACGTTGAACGACTTGAATAAATTGGCAGCAGACTCAAGCTGAAACCCCGACCAAAACGGGATTGGAAAGACGAAGAGATAGACTGACCCTAATGCCAGCCGTATCGGCAGCGGCTGGTTGACGATGAGTGCCACGCCGAGGGAATCAGCGGCATGGTGGTCGGCAAGGTGGTCGCCATAATTGTCTCGCCCTGTAGTTAATGCGAGTTGCAAGGCTTCTCCAAAGCGGAACAACAACACCGCACTAACCACCAGGCCAAGCAGCACCAGGGTATACGCAACGACGCTTTTACGGCCCGCCTGCTTGCTAACCATCAATGCAGCGACGCCTGCCATCGCCATGGCAATAGGCACGAAAACAAACTCCGCACGTAGATATCCAAAGAACAGGCATGCCACGAGGCTGAAACCCGTCACTTGGACCAGACGCAATCCCAAATCCGGTTTGGCGAGGAAGTAAAGCCACGTGTAGGTTAGTGCCGTGACGGACAGCAACACCACGGATTCCCGCAAGTGAATGCCGGCAAACAACCAAAACATGCCGCATGACGACATCAGCAGCGTAAGCCTTCGGAAACGGTAATGGTCATGCCCAAACACTTCCCGGGTCATCTTGACGGCTAGTACACCCGTCAGCGCGACAGCGGTGACATTGAACAGAATGCCCACATAACGCTCGCGCGGAAACCCCAGGGCTGCGAAAAAGTCGTAAACCGCACCCCACAGGACAATCGCCAGCGAGCCCTCGTAAATGAGCTTCAATTCAGTCAAAGACATACCTTCGGCTTGGCCTGAGGCCATTTCAAAAAAACCGGCGGCATCGCTAAATAGCTGCCCTGGGTCGTTTAAGTAAATGGCATAAATCGCAGCGACGCCTGACATGACAAAGCCAACCGCAAAGATGCGGGAGAAGATTCGCCGCTCCTCGTATCCTCCTACTTTTCGCAGCCACAGTACGGCGTAGGTGAAACCGAAAAATATCCCGGCCAAGAATATTTGCCGCGGCGACTCGTAAGCAGCCAGATTGAGAATAGTCCCAAAACTAAGTAGAAGAAAGTTGACGGCATTACCCCGGGTCGCAGCGCTTGTTTTGATAACGCGATCGGCAATCCGTGATTGCGAGACTATATTTCCTTGAATGCCACATTGAGCCATCAGAGAAGTTCTTCAGTTTACTAGGGTTGTGCCTGTAATTTCCACCAGATGCTTTCACAGGTTGACCGGCTTCGCGATAAGATATACCCCGCTGGTCGATAGGTCAGAATCGGACAGCGCACGATAACGAGGTGCAAGGCGCTTACGTTCCAGTGTATTGGGGGAATGAAGTGGCATCGTGCCGATCACTTCAAACCCAGTCTGACGAAGGATATTTAGGTGGGTGGAAAGAGGTTCCCGATTTATGAGAAATGGACGCGTACCGACGATCACCTTCCATTCAAGATCAGAATATGTCCAATGCCCGTTCCACACCTCGGCCTTGCCGTGGCACTTGAAGTCAATTTGGTGCGACGTAACTCCCGTGGGCTTGAGCCACGATTTCATCGCTTCATAGGTAAGCGAAAGATCATCAACATGCTCCAGCACCGCCTGCGACAAGACCATATCAATCGATTGCGGACTAATGATCTCTTTGTTAGTCCACGGCGCAACATAGTGAATCACTGAGTCTTTCGTATTCGGCTCAGCAATCGATCGGCTTATCACTTCGATGCGATTATTCGCAAGAGCGACCGACAGGAGCTCCTCGCTCAGAATGTGTTGGGGAAAAGTATAGTCTTGGAGCCGCGGGCTGAGGTTCGGAAACTCATCATCTTTTGGGATGGGCGCGCGCGATAGAAACAAAGTGATAAGTTCGTCAAGAATTTCTTGGTTTTTCTGCCGATCGACAAAGTTAACGGCGTCAACTGCATAGTATCGCTCGACACCACATAACAACGCCGCCAATCCGACACCTATCGAAGCTCCGGGACCCAGCTCAGCGAGCACTTGAGGAATTGCAGGCGATGAAGTGGCTTCCCAGGACTTGACCAAATGACGTAACCATACGGCGTAACAGTATCGAGCGCGATTTGCGCCACCCGTTTCCGCGATACCGCTATGTCGAGGAAAATACGTAGCTATACCAGAAAGGATTGCCTTAAGTTTTGTGTTCATGGTTCTTCCGCTACGAAGGTTGTACTATGCTGTTTTTTCCACGCCTGAAACATCAGCACCAACCACAGACTGTCGCGCCAGTTGTGTTGTCCGCTGAGATGCTGCTTCCATCGTTCGCGAATCGGTTGAGGATTGAGCAGGGCTTGTTCTTTCATTCCGCGCTCATCGAGCAAGTCTTCCGCCCAATCACGCAGGGGACTGCGGATCCAGTCGCCAACCGGGACGCCGAAACCCATTTTTGGACGCTCGATGAGTTCGCATGGGACGTGCCGGTAGAGCACCTGGCGTAGCAGCCACTTGCCCTGACCGTGGCGAACTTTCATCGAATAGGGTATTCGCCACGCCAGTTCGATAATCCGATGGTCTAACAGCGGCACGCGCGATTCGAGGCTCACCGCCATCGCCGCCCGATCAACCTTTACGAGGATGTCATCGGGCAGATAGGCGAGGCTATCGGTAGCCATCATCTGCTGAACAGGCTCGGCAATCATGTTCAAAAGAGCATTCGGGGCACCGCTCGACAGACGAGCACCGTCACGGAGAACCGGAGGCTGACTCCATTGGCTGGTCATGGTGCGATAATACGCAGCCAAGCTCGCACACTCAGATAGATCGGCAATCCGCTCCGTCCTAAGTCGAAAGGATGTATGTGCCGGACGCCTGAGCTGTGCCGTGGTTGCATGCACAAAGCGGTCGGCCCATCCCGGCAGGGGCGAGCGGAGCATGGATGCTGTCACACTTCGAAGCGGTGCAGGTATTTTGCGAGTTGCCTGCCAAGTCTGTTGAGCTTTGTGATTGAAGTATCGGCTGTACCCTCCGAATAACTCATCGCCGCCGTCGCCACTCAGCGACACGGTGACGTGCTGCCTCGCAAGCTGCGACACCAAGTGCGTCGGAATCGCTGACGAATCGCCAAATGGCTCGTCGTACAGGACGGGCAACTGCGGAATCACCTCGCGAGCTTGGGTTGCCGTCACATACAACTCGGTGTGTTCAGTACCCAGATGTGTGGCCACAGCGTTGGCGTGGTTGGCCTCGTTGTAGCCAGCCACATCAAATCCAATCGTGAACGTCTTAACCGGTCGACTCGACTGTACCTGCATCAACGCTACCACAGTGGAAGAGTCTACGCCGCCGGAGAGAAAGGCCCCCAGTGGCACATCAGCCAGCATCTGTCCAGCGACGGCATCGCGCAATCGTTGCTCCAGGGCATTGATCGCTTCTTCATCCGAGCCCCTAAAAGGATCAGCTTGGCCTGCGGCAATCGCCTCCTCCAAGGACCAGTAAGGCGAGGGAGTTGGCATTTTGCCGATTTCGTCACCCAAGAACGTCACAAGACAGCCTGGCGTCAGCTTTTGAATGCCCTTCCAGATCGACCAAGGCGCTGGGATACAGGCATGACGTAGATAGAGTGGCAGTACGTCTCGATTAATCTCTGATCGGAACACCGGGTGTGCCCGCAATGCCTTCAACTCGGAGCCAAACAGGAGCGTCGGGCCCTGCCAGCCGTAGTAGAGCGGCTTCTCGCCCATACGATCACGCGCCAGCGACAACTGGCGTCGGTGACCATCCCACAAGGCTAAGGCAAACATGCCAACCGATTTCTGCAGGGCCTTCTCTAGCCCCCATGCTTCAATCGCCGCTAGCAGGGTTTCTGTATCGGAATGCCCGCGCCACGTCCTCTGCCCGATACCCTCGAGGCTGCGTCTTACTTCACGGTGGTTGTAGATTTCGCCGTTGAATACAAGCTGATAGCGCCCCGACGCCGAGGCCATGGGTTGGTGCCCAGCCGACGACAGGTCAACGATCGCCAGCCGCCGGTGCGAAAGGGCAATCCCTGCCTGGGCATCTAACCATAGCCCCGCATCATCTGGCCCACGGTGGATGAGCGAGTCGCGCATCCGCAACGCATTCGCTGATGCTTCGGACTCGCGAAATCCTTGCGGTGAGAAGAAGCCCGTTATACCGCACATGACTCACTCCACACGGACACTTCACTGAATGACCATCTCCTGGACGCCTAATCTCGTAACTTCCGATCCGGGAACCAACGAGAACCGTTAGGCTAGGATTCAGCCTGTACTTAAGTTGCGTACGCCACATCGAATCAGCTGTCGTTCGTGATCGAACCGTTTACTGGGCTCCCAGTATGAACTGGCCGACTGCAATCACTTCACTGGCGGGAATGATCGCCAAACGCTGCCTCGAAAGCAATGTCAGTTTAGGCATTGGAAGCAGAATCCATCGATGAATTTGCCGCCGCGAGAACTTTTGCTATCGGATGGTCGCATGCCTTCGGAAACATCCGATTGCAATTCCAATCCGATTCCGCTCGTCGCGACTAAACACCGTGGTCCATCCAAAGGCGAATATGCCGAGCACGCCGAGCACGCCGCACATCGCGCCAGTCGTGTGCCCCAATTCGGCGACTACGAGCTGAAAACCGAGGCCAACAGCGATTGTAAGTAGGCCCAAGGCCACGATCTCCCGTAACGGCCAGGGCAACGGATACACGCGCTGGGCGAGCCACACGTCGGTACTCGACCTGACCAAGAGCCCGAGCATCGTACCCCAAGCGACACCGGCAAAGCCAAATAATTGTATAAATACCCAAATCGCCATGACGGAGACGGCGACAAACAGCCCGTAGGATAAAAGGCTCAAGTAGGTCTTTTTGGACAGCCCAATGCCAATGCCCGGAATCCAACCTATGCTCTCGATCGCGAATCCCATCGCCATCGGGAAGACGACGACATACGAGCCTGCGTAACGCTCGGACGCAAGAAGATGAATGATCGGAGATGCCACAACAGCTAGCATAACGGTTACCAGGCAAATGCCCAGCGAGAACACCTTCAACACCCAATTGTAAGTCAGGGCGGCGTGGGGGTCCTTGTGGACGGCGAGCGAAAATGGACCCCACGCGGTTTGAAACGCTTGGATCGGCAACGCGATGAGCATCGCTATTTTTGCACCTGCCGCGAACAAGCCGAGCGACTCTTCTCCTAGGTAAGCGGCAATAAAGGTCCGTTCCAAGGCGGGAAGACAGGCTGCGATTGCACAAATGACGCCACAAGGAATCGCGAATGGCAGCAGTTCTCGCAAGTAAAACACACCCTGGGGAACCGCGAGCCACCGGCGACAGAAGGCTAAGCCAACCAATCCGAAGACGATGCGAGAAGCCAGCATGACTTGAAAGATAGCTACAATACCGGCATCGAAAATCACGATGGCCAGTAGCAGGGCGATAAACGAGAATACGACGGAACCGAGCGAGAGGAAGAGAAATCGCCAACGACAGAAAGTCCACTTCAGGATGTTCTGTGTGGCATTGATCAATAGCGCGAAGGGTATCTGAAGAAGCACCAGTTTCAATAGCGATCTCGCCTCGGGCTGTTGACTGATCCATGGCGAGAAGGAATCAATGCCCAACCAGAGCAATGGAATCACCAGTGCCAGCACACCCATTTGGAAGGTCAGCGACTGTGTAAATATTTGGCGACGCTGCTCGTGCTCCTCATATTCGTAGAAGAACCTCGCAACGGCTGAATCTTGACCAAAGATGAATATGATTACCGCCAGCAATGCGATTGTATTGAAATAGTCAATCGTCCCATATTCTAAGACTGAGAAGTGCCTGGCGAGCAAGGGAAACGTCACCAACGCAAACGCCTTATTCAACGCTGCCGCGCCGCCATACAAGACTGAATCCTTGGCCAGAAAGCGCAGGCGACCTAGTAC
>JBGTHH010000059.1:0-2634 GCA_041746275.1 Pirellulaceae bacterium
CGCGTTGATGCTGGTCGATCTACCACGCGAACAGGACGCGGCGGAAGTCTTGAAGGAATCACTCGCGGTGATGAAACAGGCTCCCGGTGCCTTCTCGCCGGACTTTTCGGAGACGGAGATTCGCTCGTCGTACCACTTTAACCTGGGACTGCATTTTGGTCGCGCGGGTGACCGAGCGCAAGAGCAATCGCATCTGAAGCAAGCGATCGAGTTCAATCCCGCCAACATCGACATCGTCATCGCCATGTATCGCGTTCCCGGCGCGAACCAAGCGTGGCGCGATGAGGTCCAGCAACTGCTTCAGGCAACGACACAACGGATTCGCGGCAAGATGACGGAATTAGAGCAGACGTTGACCACCACCGAGGATGCCGAGTTGCGTAGCTTGGTCCAGGAAGAATTCGCGCAGAAGAACAACGAGTTGGCGTGGCTGATCAGCAATACCGAAGGCGACTTTCAAGAGGCCGTCCGTTGCAGCCAGGAGTCGCTACGCTTGCTGCCGGAATCATGGGCTTATCAAGACACGCTGGGACGTTGCTACTATGCGGTGGGCGATTACGAAAATGCCATCCGTTATCAAAAGCTGGCCGTCGCTCAAGCTCCCTACATGCAACAGATGCAGCGACAATTGAAAATGTTCGAGGAGGCCCTCGCCAAGTCGAAGCTTCAAAACAAGTAGTCCACAGCAACATGACGCAGCAACATCGCCAGAACGAAGAGCACATTCCCGCGGGACCGCCGCCGCGAGTCCATCGCCCCGATGCCTTGCTGCATTGGAACTTTCTGGGGTTGTCGGCGGTGGTGGTGTTGCTGGCGATTCTCTTGCAGGTCCGTGACGAACGAAGCGTGGTGGTGCCGGGACTCGAACTAGCACTACCTGGCACCTGCACCTTCAGGCAGTATTTTGGAGCCGATTGTCCGGGCTGTGGGCTGACCCGTTGTTTCGTGAGCATGGCCCATGGGGAAGTTCAGCGGGCGTGGCAGTTCAACCCCGTCGGGATCTTTTTGTTTATGGTCGTGGCCAGTCAAATTCCCTTCCGCACGTGGCAGCTTTGGCGGTTGCGGAGCGGACTGGCCGAGATTCACTTGGGATGGTGGGGCTACTCCGTACTTTTATTCGTGGTGGCGGGTCTGCTGATTCAGTGGATCGTGCGTGTCACGATGGAATGGCTATGAACAACATACAACGCGTGACGCTCCGGGACATGGACACCAATGTGGTCGATACGGGAAGCGGACCCGTCGTCTTGCTCGTGCATGGCTTTCCACTGGACCATTCGATGTGGCAGCACCAGTTGACGGGACTCGACGACAGCTTTCGGCTGATCGCGCCCGATTTGCGCGGCTTTGGAG
Source organism: Pirellulaceae bacterium (assembly GCA_041746275.1). Classification (GTDB taxonomy): domain Bacteria; phylum Planctomycetota; class Planctomycetia; order Pirellulales; family Pirellulaceae. Next base: position 1,354 of record JBGTHH010000059.1, read on the forward strand.
GTAGCAGCGGCGCGACGGACAAGCTGACGATGGAGCAGTTCGCCGATGATCTGGCGGAATTGCTCGATGCTCTGCGGATCTCTGAGCCCGTGACGTTCTGCGGCTTGTCGATGGGAGGCTACATCGCTTGGCAGTTCGCCCAACGACACGCCGCGCGCTTGGCTCGATTGATCGTTTGCGACACGCGGGCCGCCGCCGATACTCCCGATGGAGCGCGAGGACGACACGAACTGGCCGAACGCGTGCTAACCGAGGGTTCCACCATGGTGGCCGACGCGATGATTCCGAAATTGTTCGCCGAGCAAACGCGCCGCGAACAGCCCGCACTCGTGGCCGCCACGCAACGCATCATGAGCAACACCGCGCCCCAGGCCATCGCGGGTGCCTTGCGCGGCATGGCCGAACGCCCCGACGTCACGTCACGCTTGCCGCGAATCGAAGTCCCTGCACTGGTTGTGTGCGGCGAACATGATGCGATCATACCCGTGCAAGAAATGCGCACGATCGCCGAGTCCCTGCCCCACGGCCGCTTTGTGGAGATTCCCGAGGCGGGGCACATGGCACCGCTCGAGAATCCCACGCCTGTCAATGCCGCGATTCGCGAGTTCCTTAACGAAAAGTAACGCACGGGAATCGCGAGACGGCGACGGACGCTTACAGCCTGTCCGAAAAGGGGTCTGACCGGTCTGACCCTTTGGAGGCGAGTCGATTTCACTGGTTGTTTGGCCTCGCCGGAGAGGGTCTGACCCCTTTCCGGACAGACTCTTACAGCTCGCGCAGGCGAATCTTCCGCCACGCGACATCAAACGGTCCAGTGCCGGCTCGAATGCCGTGAACTTGCAAGCCGATGAAGCCCTTGGGATGCGTCTTGAAGATCGCCTCGTCCATCAGATCCTCGACGGGCTGGCCATTGATCCACGTCTGAATCCGTGGTCCTTGAGCGACGATGCGGAAATGATTCCACTCGCCGTCCTGCATGTGTTTGTGGGATTTCAGTCGCTCTTCGGGGGTCAGCCAGCCGCGTCCCGTGGCCTCGCCATAAATGTAACCCGATTTCGCGCCCTGGCTGCCGCTCGCCTCAATCTCGCACTGCGGTCCATTCACGCGTCCCTTGGGATCGTTGTTCGCCGTGGTCGAACGAATCTGCACGCCCGAGTTCAGGTTGTTATGGACCTTGACCTCAAACTCCAATTCGAAATTGCCATAAAGCTTCTCCGTGCAGAGAAACGAATTGGGGCTCCCTTCATTCGTCACGCCACGAATCGTGCCATCGACCACGGT
>JBGTHH010000060.1:0-5520 GCA_041746275.1 Pirellulaceae bacterium
TGGTCCCGACTTGAATGTTCGACTCGCGTAAGGCCGATATCAACCCGAATCCTGCGCGCAGGCTACTGCGATAGTTCTTGCGTTTCAGGCCGAACGTACCCGCCATCCCCGAACACCCCTTTTCGATGCGTTGCACACTCAGACCTGGAATCAACCGCAACAGGTTTTCACCGGGCGAGCCGACTTCCAGGGCTCGCAGGTGACACGGTTGATGATACCCTACGCTCACATTCACTGGCGACAGATCCAGTTCGAGTTGGCCCGCCTGATGTTGCTTCCACAGAAACGCACAAACGTCGGAAGTGTTCGCGGCGACCAGACGCACGTCGTCGTCATCCAAGAGATTGGGATACTCATGCGTCAGGCACAACGTCGCCGATGGTTCACTGGTGACGATGTGATAACCCTGGCGAATGGCTTCGGCCAGGATGGGGACGTTTCTGGCCGCGAATTTTCGCGCCGTATCCACGGCTCCGACCGAAATCGCCGACATTCCCGAGGGCGACTGTCGAGGATGAACTAACACGGCCACCCCGTTGTGCCGCAGCACCTGAACACAGGCTTGTGCTAACTCAACATCGAACCAATTAGCATAGACGTCGACGAAGTACAGGACTTTCCGCCCTTCCATACGATCCTGACGCGTCAGACGACGGCGATGGGCATCGCGGAGAAAGCTGCGCGGCGCGAATCGCGGGAGCTTGCGGCCCTGAGCTACACCGAGCACTTTTTCGAGCAACCAACGTAGCGGGCGATTCCCGATGGCCCAGTTAGACACGGTGCCGAACATGGTACCGATCTGGCACATAAGATCCAGGCGTGTAAAGATCCATTCGCCCGGTTGCAGCCCGTTCGTGGAGACATACTGGGCCTTAGCTTCCAATGCCAGTTTGGGAATGTCGACATTGGCGGGGCATTCCAAGCGGCATTGGTGGCAGTTCACGCAGAGATCGGCGATCGACTTAAGGGCATCCTTGGCCAGTTCACTCGTGTCGAGATGTCCGGTCAGGACGGCGCGGAGCAGGTTGGCTTTCGCACGTGGCGAAGCCTCTTCGCGGGGTGCGAAGCGGAAGATGGGACACATCCGCTCGTCGAACGATTGCGTACGGCATCGCCCACAACCGTTACACAATCGCGCGGCATGTGCGATATCACTTTGCTCCCACACCAACTGCAACGGGACAGGGCGGAATTCGCGAATACTTTCACCAGCTTCCTGAGCCGCGGCGGCCTGGCTTTCGGCGGTCGCCGCCACGACGGGTCGCAAGTTTTTGCTCGGCGGTTGCGGGGCGTCCGCGACAACTTTGCCCGGATTGAAAATGTTCTGAGGATCGAAGATCCGCTTGACCGAGCGGAAGACCTCCAGCAGTGGCCCGTGCTGCTGCGGTGCGAACCAAGTGCGGCTGAGTCCATCACCGTGTTCGCCGCTAATTGTTCCACCGACCTTCAAAACTTCCGCATACAGGTCCTGGGCCAAGCCCTGCATCTTGCGAGTATCCTCCGGATTGGCCAGGTCCAAAAAGGGTCGAACATGCAACTGGCCATGCACGGCGTGGGCAAACAACGTCGCCGTGACTTGGTGCGCCTTCTGCACATTCTGGATCGTGACCAGAAACTCCGGCAGCACCTGCGGAGGAATAGCCATGTCCTCGACGAACGGTATCGGGCGCGTCGAACCTCGTAGGCGATGCAAGCGGGGAACGACGCGACGGGCCAGATGCCAATACAGATCGCGTTCGTCCTTATCCATCGTCATCCGCGAGTCAAACGCCAGTCGCTTGCGTCTTTGAATGCGATTGATCACTTGACGCAGTCGTTCGCGCAACTCGTTCGCGTCCTCGCCGTGCTGCTCGACCAGGAGCATGGCTTCCGCATCCCGCGGGATGATCAAATCGAAGCGGACGTCCACTTCGCGCGAGATCGTCAGCAGTCGGCGATCCATTAAGTCGCAGGCGCTAACACCCATCGTGGACAGCACCAAGGCGGCCTGAGCGGCACTCTCCAAACGATCGAAAAATAGCAACACCACGCCCCGGTGCTTGGGCAGCGGATCGGTGCGCACGGTGGCCTCGGTGATCAGTCCCAGCGTACCTTCCGAACCCACGATCAGTTGCGCCAGGTCCAGCTTCCCCTGCTTCAGCACGTCATAGACGTGATAGCCCGAGCGATTCACGAGCGACTTGGGTTGATTCTTGGCGATCACTTCCTGATTGCGTTGCAGCAGATCGACCAACCGCCGGACGATTTCGCTTCGTCGAGGATCGGCATCCTCCGTATCCAGCGAAACGTTTTCGGCTTCGATCACCGAGCCATCCGCGAGCACCACTTGCATGCGCACGACACGCCCGCGGGTCGAACCGTATTGCGGCCAGTGGCTGCCGCTGGCGTCCAAGGCCAACGCGCTGCCCATCGTCGTCACACTGCGTGTCGCGGGATCGGGACCAAACAGCCGCCCATAGGTGGCCAGACTGCGATTGAGTTGCGCGTGGACAATGCCGGGCTGGAACCGTACCGTATCTTCGCCGATATCGAGGATGCGCCGCATGTAGAACGAAAAGTCCAGGACGAGCCCCGGACCAATCGACTCGCCGGCGACACCCGTGCCGGCCCCCCGAGCGTGAATCGGCAAGTTCTGTTGTGCGGCATACTGCACACAGGCCACCACATCCGAGAGCCCGCGCGGTCGAATCACGCCCAAAGGCCGAATCTGATAGACGCTCGCGTCCGTGGCATACATCTGGACGAACACGTCGTCGCAACGGACGTCGCCGTCGATCAAGCCGCGCAAATCCGCCTGAATGCGTTCGCGTTCCTGGTCCATGAATGATGCTGACTCGTGGTCACGCCCCCTTGGCTGGGGCCGCTTCGGACTCGGCCAAACGGATCGCTTGTTGGCGATACCGTTCGTGAGTCTCCAGGCTGAACGCCGCGTGATCATCCAGTGCGGGAAGTCCGCGATATTCCGCGTGACAACGATAGCATTGGAGCAGATTGCCCACTTGAAAGTACAGGAACAAATCGAGCAAAGCCGCGGCGAATAGAATACCGTACGCCGTATAACGCATATAAAACCCCCACGCGATCGCGCTGGTCACTCCGGCAACGACCACGATGGCCACCCCCACACGTTGCGAGAAGTTCTTGCGAATAAACAACTCGGGACAGCCGCAAATGAGACAAGCGTCGAGCTTTCCCTCCGTGGCTGGAACACCGTGCGACGCGGACTGCCACGCACAGCCGGGGCACTGTACGGCTGCACCAGCAGTCAGCGTCGTGCGGCTGGTTTGCTCACACTGGGGACAAGCAAAAGTAATGTTCATGGTACGCTACATCATAAGGGATAGAGGTAGTCGACCGACAGTAGCAACGAGGTTAACTCGCCCAGGAATGCCAAGATTACCCCCGCATAGAGAATGCCCGTCGCGCTCTGGGTGTTGGGCACTTTGAGCGTATACCAAGTCATCAAAGCCAGGGTGAACGTGCCTAACAAGCCCGATAACCAACGGAAGGTGACGAAGATCCAAAACGGTGTTTCGAGCGGCTGTGCGGCTCCCACTTGCATGGCCAGCCCGAGTCCACTGACCAGCGTCCGAGCGATAATCGCACCGGCCATGAACAGCACGAGCCGCTTCAAGGGAAGCAACTCCATCGTCGGTGTGTTGAGATACCAATGACCGAGGAACATGGCCGCCAGCGTGACGCCCAGCAACACGCCACTGGAGCCCAAATCACACAACGCCAACACGATTCCAAACGCCGTTTTGGTCGTGACCCACGAGGTCGCTAGTGCGGCGGCGACCAAGGCCACGGCGGCGATCACGACGATTAGGGCCGAGCCAAGCTGCGGCTTCTCATAAAGCCAGACAACCGAACCAACGTAGCTTAGGACCGCCAAGGTGATCCCCAAGGCCAACACCGCGCCCCCCTGCCGACTCGTTTCCGCCATGGATTCCGGGGGAGCCCACATGGCGAAGGCGGCTAACGATGCGAGCGTATTCAGCCCCATCAGCACCCACAGATGGACGCGGTAGAAACCGCTGGAGACGTAGCGGGACGGTGTGACGCTCATCGCCAACGCCACACCAAACGTCAGTCGGAAGACGAATTGGATCAGAAGTTGCGAGAGTCCCACGCGCGCCTACCGTCGTTCGCCGTAAATGAGCTGCATGATCTCCGCTCGCGACGAAACATTCGTGCGGAACAACCCCTTCATGGCTGAGGTCACACACAAACTGCCCGGCTTACGCACGCCGCGAATCGTCATGCAGGTGTGCGTGGCCTCGACAACCACTCCCACGCCTTTGGCGTCCAGTTCGCTCTCCAACAGTCTCGCGATCTCTTCGGTCATGCGTTCCTGAACCTGAGGGCGGTGCGAGACACTCTCGACAACCCGCGCCAACTTGCTCAAGCCCAGCACTTTCCCGTTGGGGATGTAGCCGATATGCGTCTTGCCCATGAAAGGCAGGAGATGGTGTTCGCACATGCTATTGAAGCTGATGTCGCGGACGACCACCACCTCGTCATACTTCTCGGTAAACACCTTTTTCAAGTGAGCTCGAGGATCGTCGTGCAGGCCCTTGAACAGTTCGGCATACATCCGGGCCACCCGCGCTGGAGTTTCCAGCAACCCTTCACGATCAGGATCCTCGCCAACGGCCGCCAAGATCTCGCGAACAGCCCGCTCGATCCGCGGCAAATCCACAGTTGAGGCAGCGAGCTGGTTGGCGGAGGCATCTCGTCCGTTGGTATCTTCGTCGGACGTTGCGGATTCGATTGGCGTCGAGGAACTGGGGGACATCAAGAACCTTGATCGGTGCGGGGCATGAGGCGTCTCGGGGCTTACGGCGATCTCAGCGAAGCCAGCCTGCGAGGCAGGAGCGTGGACTTTATCCTAGAAGGGGCATCTAGGTGGGTCAAGGACGCACCGCTGCCAACCTTTCGGCAGCTCGCCATAGTCCGCAGCTTGTTCCGTCGCTTTGCCGTCACTAGCGTCGCGAGAGTGCTCCCGACGACTGCAAGAGCGTCTGGGGATTGGCCAAGGGCCCACTCGCATCGGTTGCGTGAATTCCCACGCGATCCGTCAAGACGTTGTCGGCCATCGCATGGGGAGGGCTGCTGAACTGAGCCACGACCTGCAGTTGCAGTAACAGTTTGTGCAACGTCGCATCGAGATTGCTACCCAGCACTTGGCTGAAATCGCTGCTGTTAATACACAATCGAGCCGTGTACCGGGCCGGGATTCCGCGAGTGAATTTCATGAGTCGATGGCCGGTGAACACGAGTCCCCATTGCCCGCCCCCAGAGCCCCAGACATCCAAGGCGATAACTTCCTGATGTGCGGTGGACGCAGACGTGTGATCGGCTTGTTCCCGTTGCGACTCGGCGGCACGACTCAGATGCTGCTCGAAATCGTAGGCAATCCGCACTTTGGGAGGTCGGCGTTTGCCCCAACGGTCTTCCTCACCAAAGCGAATGTATTGATGCACCATGGCCTCGTCGATGACCGGGCACGGCAGGTGG
>JBGTHH010000061.1:0-2773 GCA_041746275.1 Pirellulaceae bacterium
CTGAAACGGAGATTGTCAAGCCGAACAGACCAGCCGTTATGGCCGTCTGCGATTGCATAAGCGATGTCTGCCGCCGCCCTCGATAGCGTCATGGTTTCCATTTCGCCTTCTGCTAGATCTCGAGTGACATAGGTACCGATCACCACATCATTCGCATCAAAAATAAGCAGCCGCCCGATTGCCTTCGAAAAAGAGCTGATCGCATCCAGACTGACGGACTTCACGGGTGCCATAAAGTCCATCCTCAGCCGCCGAGTCTCCGCCTTCCACGTGGTATTCCATGATCCACTACTGAGTCGATGGGCAAAAACCTTCGTCCCCGTTGCACCGTCACCGGCATCCCATGCATACACTGCATTCTCACCAACGCCACTACCGATGGCGGTCAGTACCGCTTCCGGGATGACCGTGTTGACACGCTGGCGATGATCGAAGTCGTCTGGTTCAAGCCCATAAACTTGAGGAACAATCTGCCCATTCTGATCCAAGAGTGATACGGCAACATTTTCCAACCCAGGTTCGTGCGCGTCCCAATTCGCATTGGCATTCACGTCCGACCACGCAAACCCATTGACACCAGGTCGTGGGATCACCATTGGAAACTCCGTGCCACCTCGAAACACGTTCGAGATGACACCGCTCTCATCGTCAATCGTGCGGATTTCGATCTCGTGATATCCCGCCGGCAGCGGGCCAATGTTCAGATCAAGCGTCGCGGTGTAAGTATCGAACGTCGCCGCCGTGAGCCATGCCCCGCCATCGAGCCGATATTGGGCGCGGCTCACTTTGTTGAGCGTTATGTTGTTGCCCAAACCACTGGGGTTCTGGTTAGGTAATGTTTGAACGGACGAGGTGCCGACGAACTCATATCGCCCTGTAGTCGCGTTGAAGGCACCGGCACCGGTAAGCGTGAGTGGAACATCGAGTACATCAAAGACGCCGTCGCCATCGGAATCACGCCAACCGATCATCTCCAGACATGCCTGCGAGCACTGGTGGTTGGAGAAGGGACTTCCGCCATTACCTCCCATGATGCTCGGAACGCGAGCTGCGGGATTCGGATGGTCTTCGAGTCCGTTCAGGTTTTGCGTGTTGTAATAGCCGCGTCGGTCGAAGTACGAACGTCCCCCTTCATATTCATCGAGTGCGTAGAACACGTGTCCGACTTCGTGGGCGACCGTAGCAGCCGACCGATGGGATTGGATCACGGTGCGCCCACGTGTAGACGCCCAGGCGTTAGCGCCGTCCGTATAACGTCCGTCCGCATCGTTCGCCGAGTTGTTGAAGAACATCGTAAACGCCCAATGCGTACCGGCCGCCAATCGTTGTGCATGATTGAAATCATCCAAGTCATCACGAAAGTCAGCTGGAGTGTTAAATCCGACAGCATCAAGAAAGCTGTCGATCCAGAGATTCTCGTCCGTGCTTGGACGCGTAAGCGGTTCATAAGGCGTGGCGACTGGCGAATCGGCGTGCGTGAAGTCGATAATGAAATTGAGTTCATGCGTACTGCCCTGTAGATCGAGCAGGTCCTCCCACCAACCAAGTCCATCTCGGACCTTCTGCTTCACTTCCTCCTTTTGTACCGCCGTCCAGTTTTCGAGATTTGGATCGATACTGCCGTCCGATTCCAAGAACACGACGGTGACATAAATGTCGCCGAGCATATACTCACTGCCATCCGCTGGCTCCGCTCCGTAGGGAACGGCGGCCAGCAAGCGACGGCTTTCGAGTTGCTCGACGAACAGACGACGACGCGATACCCAACCCGTTGCGGGTTGGGCGCGTCTCAATGATTTGCGGTTGCGTTTGGCCATCGGCTCGCACCTTAGGGGGGTGTTATATTGTGCATTAACTCGATGCGGCAAATCAAGTGGTCCAACGTCGCGACACCCAGCCACGGTGACACTCTAAACAAGCTACCGTTCAGAACTGACGAAAATGTTCGAACGGCCCTCCTGCCTCTTGCCCGAAGCACGCGTCAGCCTGTCCGAAAAGGGCTCAGACCCTCTCCGGCGAGGCAAAAAGCCTAGTAAATCCACTCGTCTCCAAAGGGTCAGACCCCTTTTCGGACAGGCTCTCAGGCGAGTCGTCCCACGAACGCGTCGTGTTCCGCCGAACGAATCCCCAGGTTGAGGACATCCAGGACTTGTCGTGTATCGCCGGCGAGCAGCGCACTGGCATTCAGCCAGAGGCCGGGAAAGACTTCGCTACGGTAGATGCCGTCAGCACTCGGCTGCAACCGCTCGTAACTGCCGCCCCGCAAGGCGAACCAGTCGATCGCGCGGTCCTCGACTCGCCAAACGAGATACTCGCGGACGCCATTGCGACGGTAGGCTTCTTTCTTATCCTGCAGATCGTAACTGACGCTGCTGGCCGCGACTTCGCCAACCCACTCGGGACCACGGGCGATATAGCCCGCTTCATCGCGACTCTGCCCGCCGCGTTGGGGAACGATGCGCAGCAACGCATCCGGCTGTGGCTCATTGTCCCAATCGAGACGAACCGTTGCGTTATCGGAGACTTCGACGCCCGGTGTCGCGGCCTTGTAAACGCCTAACCAAGTGATCAGGTTGGCGTGAGGAGCCCCGTGATTCTCGTGGGAAACTGGCGATGGCATATAAACGACTCCCTCGATCAGTTCCGCCTTCTTGACGTCTGGCATGGCGTGATAACGCCGTTCGAATTCGTCGCGAGTCAAGCGATCGCCCGCTCTCAGAGGCGGAGCCATTGCAGTGCCGTTGGGTTGGATGTCATTTGCCATCAGAAAACT
>JBGTHH010000062.1:0-3803 GCA_041746275.1 Pirellulaceae bacterium
ATTGTTGAGCCTACTGAACACTGAACACTGAAAACTGAAAACTGAAAACAGAAAACTGAAAACTGAAAACTGAAAACTGAAAACTCCCGGAAGGAGACCAAACTATGCGTGTCTCGCATCCTCCCACTCGTCGCGGATTTACACTGGTCGAGATGCTCGTCGTGATTGCCATCATTGGCGTTTTGGCTGCGATCCTGGTCCCGACCCTGATGGCGGCCGTAAAGAAGTCGAAGATCAGCGCGGTGGCCATGGAGTTGAACGAATTGGCCGGTGCCCTAGAAGCCTACAAGCTGAAGTTCGGCGATTACCCGCCCGACTTTACGGATGAAGCGGCCTTCCAGGCCCATATGAAGAAGGCTTTTCCGCGCAACGTGCGCGGCACGCTCTCCACCGATCCCAATGGCTGGTTTCAAGATCCGCCTTGGGCTGCATCGGGGGTGGCGGTCAGCCCCACGACACTCGATCCCGCCGAGGCGCTGGTCTTTTGGCTTAGTGCGATCAAGAACAATCCACGCGATCCGCTCGATATCGACAACAAGCATCCGAATTCCAGCTTCGTGATTGATGGACCCGGAGAGCCCGTCGATTTTTTCACGTTCGATGAAACGCGTTTGATCGATCTCGACAACGATGGCTGGCCCGAGTACGCCTCGAAGCATTCCCCCAACGCCCCGTATGTCTATTTCGATGGTCGGATCAGCGCGGGTTCTTACGCCTATCGCAACTCGCAGTATCCCAAAGCCGGAGATCCCGATCTGGGGGTTGGTTTTGTGCGGCCGTACCGTTCCAACACCGCCATCGACGCGCGGGACAATGGCAAAACGCAACCTCAGCCGCCCGCTAGTCCCGAGAACTCGACCACTTGGATCGAGCCCGGCAAGTTTCAGATTCTGTGGCCGGGACTCGACAATCACTTTGGGGCGACGCTGCCCGATGCTTCGAGCAATTGGGTCTTCAAACGGTTCCCCGATCCCAACTATCAAGTGACCGAAAACGATCGTGATAACTTAGGCCACTTCAGTAACGGCAGCACCATTGGAGACAGCATCCCATGATCGTTCGCCGCCAGCCCACGTACCGTTCGCTCCGCCAGCCCGCTAGGCGCGGCGCGGTGATGCTCCACCGAGCGTCCTTTACGCTGGTCGAGCTGATGATCGTGACCGCGATCATCACCATCCTGGCGTCGTCCGTGTTATTCGCCATGTATGGTGTGGTGGAACAAGCCAAGGTGGCGCGGACGAAGGCCCAGGTAGCGAAGCTCCACGAGTTGATCATGGCCAAGTGGCAGTCGTATCACACCCGGGCGCTGCGGGTGAACATGCCGCCACTTCCTCCACCTTACCGTTGGCCAGTGCTTCCCGAACCCTTTGTCGATGCGGACAACAACGGTCGCTGGAGCACGGGCGAAACATTTACTGACCATAACGGAAGTGGAAGCTACGAAGGCGGCTTGGCGCGTGTCCGACTCGACATCTTACGTGATGTGATGCGGATGGAATTGCCCGATCGCATCACTGACCTCACCGATGGCCCGACCGTCATCGCTTTGCCACCCATACCAGTTCTGCCTGCTCCACCAGCTCCCGCGATTTGGAAGTCGTATCGTCGCCGCGCGGGTTTCGTGGGGAACGTTCCGCCACCGAACTGGAGTACCACGTACCAAGGAGCCGAGTGCCTGTATTTGATCGTCGCGTCGATACGTGAGGGAGATAGCAGTGGGCTCGACTACTTCAAGTCTTCCGAAATCGGCGATGTGGATGGCGATGGCATGTTCGAGATCCTGGATGCCTGGGGCAAGCCGATCGAGTTCTTGCGTTGGCCTGCGGGCTACGAGAGCGAAGTGCAGCCGCTGGATCACAATGTCTCCTACGACGCTTTTGATCCCCATCATGTCGATACGCGTCCGACGTATCGCTTGATTCCACTGATTTATTCGGCGGGACCTGACGGCGTCTATGACATCGTGACCGACAGCCCCACCGCGATTCGCTATCAAATGACCGATCCCACGAACGATCCCTATCACAGTTGGGATAGCGGAGCATCATTGGTCGGCATGCGCTATGACATCGACGGTGACGGTTTAAACGACGCGGACAATATCACCAATCATCTCCTGGACACGAACTAAGCATGTTGCCACTAAGCCATACCTCGCGACGCTCGGCCCGGTCGGCGATGACGCTGATCGAACTGCTGGTGGTCGTGACCATCGGCGTGCTGCTGTTGGCCACGGCGGTCCCCTTGATGCGGCCCGCGATCAGGGACGCACAGCTCCGTGAGTCGGCGCGGCAATTGAATGTGATGTGTGCCATGGCCAAGGCCCGCGCTCGCGAGCTTGGTCGCCCCGCCGGAATTTGGATCGAACGTTCGACTGCGGGCGGGAACGCCGCCTTCGAGATTCATATGGCCGAGACGCCCCCGCCGTATATGGGCGACTTCGTCGATGCCGTAGCCCACGTGATCGACGACAACGGATCGGGCGTGTTAGATAGCGCAGCGAGTCAAATTTTGATCCCGATTGCTGAGAGCGCCTCGCTTCATATTCCAGCAGATCCGACACGCTCCCTTGTGCATCCGGGAGACTTCATACAATTTAATCATCAAGGCCCCTTGTATCCTATTCTTAGCGTGCCGGTAGTCGCCGGTCCGTATTTTCGGATCAATATCTTCCCAGTTCCGGCTGGAGTAAGCAGGCCGGCAGTAACCAGCCCGTCGGCAAATCCGGCGCCAACGCGCCCAGGCGTTCCCTACACGATCTTTCGTCAGCCGATCAAATCTCCGTTGAAATCGGTTCAGTTCAGTGGCGGTTCGGTGATCGATTTAGAACACTCGGGGATCGGAATCGATGTGTCGGGGACGCATCCGCTGGCTGCGTTTTTTGACGCCCGTTACACCAATGTGACGGGTAACCTAAATCATCAACCGGTCATCATCATGTTCGAGCCCGGTGGAAGCGTCTCGCGCGTCTACACGCGATACAACACCAACCCCGCTGCGGGTCCGCCGGTATTAGTCGACGGCGGCCAACGCGCGACGGGGACGATCTATCTGTTGATCGGCAAATTCGAGCAGACCACGACAGCACCGGTGATGCTGGCCGACCCCACGGCCGATCCCAGCAACTTGTCTGACCTGTCGAATGTCTGGCTGGCGATCGGCACGCTCACGGGCACCGTCACCACGGCGGAGAACCTGGGAGGCAATCTGGTCACGGCGCGCGAGATCGCTCGTACCGCCCAAGCGATGGGAGGTAACTAGCATGATGCGACGCGGCGTGAGTTTACTGGAAGTGCTGATCTCGATTGGTGTGATCGCCATTGGGCTGATGGGCGTGATCGCGTTGTATCCGTTGGCGCTGGGCCAGATCGGCACGGGCACCGTCGCCGATCGCTCGGCCCGCGCGGGACAGAATGCCATCGAGGTCTTTACCGCACGCGGCATGGCGCAGCCCAATCAGATGTTATGGTTCACCACAACGACGAGTCCGGTCGCGGTCGATCCGTCGACACCCGAGCCATTCCTGTTGCCCGAGGGAGTGAATTCGGGGCTGTTGATTGATCCGATGTTTGTGGCCTACCAAGGCAACAACAACGGCGCTGGTTTCGACGCGCGGGTGTTTCCCTACTACTCGCGCCAAACGATCCCCAATCCCTTGGCACCTAGTTCTCCTTATCCGACAAACTACGATCCTCGATTACGCCGAGTGACGTTGCGCAGCGGGCCGACGGCGACGACGATCATGAACGCCGCCCAAGCCGAATTGTTGTTTCGCGCCGATGACGATTTGAGCTTCGAGTTGC
>JBGTHH010000063.1:0-8362 GCA_041746275.1 Pirellulaceae bacterium
CTAGTTGTCCCGCGCGCACTTCCCGAGCGATCCGTTGCACCGCGTCGACCATCTCGCCTCGGCCCCCATAGTTGATCGCGAGGCACAGACGAGTCCCCGTATTGGTCGCACTTAACGAGATCGTCTTGTCCATCTCTTCGAGCACACGGGCCGGGATGCCATCGCGGCGCCCGATGATCCGCACCGCGATATTCTGCGCCATGATCGTGCTGCGTTCCTCGATCATGTACTGTTCCAGCAAATGCATGAGGAAGTCGAGTTCGCTCTGAGGTCGCTTCCAGTTTTCGCTCGATAAGCAGTAGAGCGTGAGCTGTTCAATCCCCAGGCGAGCACTTTCCTCGACCGTCCGCCGAACGCTGGCCACGCCACGCCGATGTCCCTCGATCCTCGGTAACCCTTGCTGCTGCGCCCACCGTCCATTCCCATCCATGATGATGGCGATGTGCCGTGGCCAACTCATGCGAGGCACATCCAGTCCTTGGACGGTCGTAGCCGTGACGCCTTCAGTCATGACGCATGCTCCACGCTGGGGAACCAATCCAAACGGCCTGCTGAAGAAAGGGAGCTAACCCTCGAATTCATCAAGTCGTCAATCAAAGATGGTTTGTTCGCGATCCGGGCCGACCGACACGACTTCGATGGGCTTGCCCACTAGTTCGCTAATTCGATCGAGGTAGCGTCGCGCGCCGCTGGGAAAATCGGCGAGTTTCCGCACGGCCGTGACATCGGTTTGCCAGCCCGGCCAAGTTTCATAGACCGGTTTGACACGCCGCAGGTCGCCAATCTGGCTAGGAAAACGCTGGATCGTCTCGCCATCCAGTTCATAGGCCGTGCAAATCTTAATCTCTGGCAGTTGGCTGAGCACATCCATCATCATCAACGCGATGGCATCGATGCCGCTGAGTCGAGCCGTATAGCGCACCGCAACCGCATCGAACCACCCACAGCGGCGGGGGCGACCGGTGGTGGTACCGTATTCCTTGCCCAAGTCCCGAATCCGCTGCCCGATCTCGTTATCCTGTTCCGTGGGAAACGGGCCCCCGCCAACTCGCGTGGTATACGCTTTCGCCACACCGATCATCTTGTCGATCGCTCGGGCCGGCACGCCTGAACCGGAAGCGACCCCCACTCCGGAACTGTTGCTGCTGGTTACGAAAGGAAACGTGCCATGATCGATGTCGAGCAGGGCACCTTGAGCCCCCTCGAACAGCAATCGTTTGCCCGCGTCGACGGCATCTAGCAGATAGTCCGTCGAGTCTCGGACGTGTTTCTGAAGCCGTTGCGCATAACCCTGGTATTCCTCGAAGATCTTGACCGGATCCAAGCCGAAATCGCCACCGTCTTGTCCCGTAAGACCCGACAAAATGCGGCGTTTGATTTCCACGATGCTCGTAATGCGTTCCTGGAAATCGTCCGTGTAGAGATCACCCAGTCGAATGGCATGGGAGCGACCAACCTTATCGCGGTAGCACGGCCCGATGCCGCGCAAGGTCGTCCCGATGCTCTCGCCTTTCACCTTCTGGCCGTCCATCACTTGATCTTCCGCGATGTGCCACGGGCAAACGATGTGAGCCCGATCGCTGAGCATCAGGTTGCTGTCGACTTCGATGCCCCGCGACAACAAAGCATCGATTTCCTTCAAAATCGTCGCCGGGTTGATGACCACCCCCGGTGTTACCACATTCATCACGCCGGGGTTCAAGATGCCGCTGGGCACGTGGTGTAGTTTGTAAACTTGGTCGCCAACCACGACAGTATGACCGGCGTTGGCTCCACCTAGAAAACGGACCACGATGTCAAACTGGGACGTTAGTAAGTCGACCAGTTTCCCCTTCGCCTCGTCTCCCCACTGCAGTCCGATGACGCATGTTCCCGACACAATCTGGCTCCACTTCCGTTTCCCGGTTCCGGCCCACAGGTTCAGGCCAAACGGATCAGTCTACGTGCGGAAGCTATCTCCGGTCAATAATCAGTGACATGTGAATGCCGGATGAATTGTCGCTGACGCCGTCACCTGTTAGGCTAACATCCGTGCGATCGGCTATACGCGGTCGCTAACCCACCCTGACTTATGTCCCGCCCCGCATTCTCGTGTCCGATCAGGAATTTGTCGCCACCAAGGAAACCGTCATGGCCACGCCACGAGCACCGCACAGCTTCTTTACCCGTGTCTTGATGGTGGCCGTGCTTTTCACCGTCGGCACGACGATGCTGGCCTGGGCATGCGAAACGCCCGTTTATCGTTATGCCATGTATCGCTGGGAGCCGACTCCCTACGAAGTCTATTTCCTGCATGACCAACCGGCGAGTGATCGGGATCAACGCGTCCAAGAACGGTTGGCGGATTTCGAGCGGGGCAGCGACCGACGAGCCAATGTGGTATGTATTCCCGTCGACTTAGCGGCCGATCCGGAATTGAAGGCCCTCCCTCCCGACGTCCGCAAGGCTTGGTTGGACCGCGAGGAAAAGTCACTGCCGAGTTACTTCGTCTCAAATCCGTACGGAGCTGGCTTGGCGTTTGAGTCGTTCGACGAAACCTCGGTCGAGTCTCTGGTCGATTCTCCAGCGCGCCAGCGTCTCGCGGAACAACTCGCCACCGGCAAGCTGGGCGTCTTTGTCATGGTGACCGGCAGCGATGCCGCAGAGAACGCCGCGACCGAGAAGTTGTTACAGGATTTAGTCGAAGAAGTGCGGTCAGGAAAGGTCAGCCTGTATACAGCACCCAGCGAGAACCCCGCTGATGAGAAGGCGGCCGAGGGCAGCGAGGATGGGACGCCGCCCAATCTGGAACTTGGTTTTGAAATGATCGACCGCGCGAATGAAGCCGAACGTTGGTTCGTCCGAGCGTTACTTGCCGTCGAGCCCGAGTTAGTCGAAGAAACTCGCCCCTTGGTTTATCTGACGTACGGACGAGGGCGAGCGTTGCTGCCCTATATCGGCAAAGGCATCACGCGAGAAAACTTGCTCCGCGAGATCGAATTCATTAGCGGAGCCTGCTCCTGCACCGTCAAGGAGCAAAACCCTGGCGCGGATTTGCTCGTCCGTTTCGACTGGGATACCGCAGCGACCGCCCTGGCCGAGAAGTTTGGCAACGAAGAGGGGGCGGAAGGTCAGTTCGGACCAGAGATGTTCTTGCCCGAGCTCATCATTCCCGGTCGCGCGCCGTCGGGGTCGACCGATCTGGCCGAGACTCAAATCGCGCAGACCAGCGCAGACGCATCGCTCGCCGAGCCAGCGTCCGATGATTTGACACCCGCCGACGAATCCACGGCTGATTCACTCGCTCCTGGTACCGAAGACGCCGTCGCTGACGATCCCGCAACAACCAAACCAGTACCGACTCAGTCACCAGAGCTGGCTAATTTGCCGCCATCTCCGGCACCTGTTACCGACGCGACCCATGCGGCGACCGATTCCTCCTTGACTAGCATTTGGATCGTCGGCGCGGGAGTGGTCGTGGGACTGTTGATCCTGTTCGGTCTGACCTTCGTTGTACTACGCCCCGAATGATGCTGGCCGAACCTCGCGATTACCGATGATTGAACTTCAAGGTGTCAGCAAGATCTACGCGACTTCGCATGGCAGCGTTCGTGCGCTCGACGATGTGACGCTCACGATCGGCACAGGCGATTTCGTGGCCTTGAAAGGACATAGCGGCAGCGGCAAGTCGACGCTGATGTCACTGATGGGCGGATTATCGCTGCCCAGCTCGGGACGAGTGATCGTCGCGGGCCGCGAAGTCTCCGGGCTCTCGTCGAGTGATCGAGCTCAGTTCCGCGAGGAGAACATCGGGTTTGTCTTTCAAATGTTCCACCTCCTCCCCTATTTGAATGTTCTTGAGAATGTGCTCCTCGCGGCCCCTCAGTCTACTCGCGCCACCAGCCGAACCTATGCTAGGGAATTGCTCGACCGATTCGGCCTCGCAGCGCGACTCACCCATCGGCCGGCACAGCTCAGCGCCGGCGAGCGACAACGCGTCGCGATGGCTCGGGCGCTGCTCAATCGCCCCAAACTCTTGTTAGCCGACGAACCCACCGGTAACCTGGATGAACAGAACGCCGTGAATTTGCTCGATTACCTTGTCGGATTTCACGCGGACGGGGGCACCATCGTGTTGGCCACCCACGACGATCACGCCGCCGCGCGAGCTCAATCGGTAGTCGAACTCTCGGCCGGTCGCATTGTCGGTGTCCCGATTTCCAATTAAACCGCACGCGTTGGTGGGTGAGACATTTGGACTGCGGTGACTTGTCACCGCTTTTTCGCGGCTGAGCCGCTTTCCGTGCGTGATGCCCCAAAAAAAGTGGCTTCGCCACAGGCCAAAGCGGTGACAAGTCACCGCAGTCCAAAAAGTGTCATTGCTTCTCGCGTCAGGTATATCTCGGTCGGAGAGATCTGGTGCGGGATGAGGTTTTCGTGGATGCTCGCTAGCATATCGGGTCGAGAAATCTGATCTTGCCAGAATCCCGAGTTTGACGAAGAATCACGAGACAAGCTTTTAGGATACGATCTCCAAGACTGCATTCGCAGTTATTCGGCATGACGCCGCGTGCTTGTGGAACGCACCTAGTTCACAACCGTTTCCAATGTTGTGACCCACTGTCCAGCCGTCATGGGAGATCAACGCATGTTAGTTCTATCGCGCAAAGAGCATCAGAAAATCCTGCTTCCCACCTTGGGCGTTTCCGTGGAAGTCCTGCGCGTTCAAGGTCAAGCGGTTCGGATTGGCATCGCGGCCCCGAGTGACGTGCCGATCGTGCGCGAAGAGATTGCCGACCTGAAAGGCATTGATTTCGCTCCCGATACGAACACCACCAGTCGTCAGCTCTCGACGCTCAATCAAGCCATTCGCCAACATACGGCCACCAGCGCGGATGCGCTCAACCTGCTGCACGAACACTTAGAAGGCGACATCGCCGCACAGAGTCTGGTCATGGAAGTGTTCGAGCAATTACGCGGTTTGGAACGCGAAGCCACACGAGTTGTCGGTGGTGATTCCCACAAGAGCTCGGTTGCACCGCATGCCTTAGTCGTCGCCAGCGACCGGAACGAGCGTCAACTGTTGGCGAGCTGCTTGCGGTGGAATGGTTTCGAGGTCACCACGGCCAACAACGGCGACGAGGCACTCGGCTACTTGTCGTTACACGCCCGCCCCGATTTCGTTCTGTTTGACTCCGCCACGGCTCAAAGTGCCCAGGTGCCGTTTGTCACCCAAATACGGACCGAAAGTGGATGTGAGCGACTGAAGTGTTTCGCTCACAGCGACACGGAACCCAGCGGCGTCGATCGATGGTTTCCGCGCCCGTTCGATCTGGAACGACTGGTCCAGGAGTTGTCGCAAGAATTTCCGCCTCATGTCGCCGCCTAGTTGGAGTTCCGGCTTTAGCCGGTGATTGACAGCCTGAAGGCTGTACTCCAACCTGCATTCTTAATCGTGACAAAGCACTAGTTGGCTTGTGGAGTGTCCCTGGCGTCGACCGGTACGATGTTACACGTCTCGGTTTGGTCATCGAAGTGAAGTTCGACACGCCCCGCGCGAAGCTGGCGAAGCACACGCTCCACACGGGGCTCGACCGGCGAGTGGTCGGTACCGTCGCGAGTGACGAATTCCTGAACGATGGCCCGAAGCGTCGCTGGTGCGAGCTCGGTGTGTGGGATGCGCATGGAATCAGTCTACAGGATCAGCGCGGAACGTCATGCGTTGCGGACGAGATTCGCCGCGGCATTTAAGCGGCACACGTACCGGCCCGGCTGGTTCGTTAAAACGAAACGGGTTGGAATCGAACCGCGCTGACAGGCTGAATGATTCTCGGCGCGGGAGCCGGCACATAGACGACTTGAGGTTGCTGGACGGCGTACGGCGGGTGGTAAACCATCGGCGGTTGCCAAGCTGTCGGGCGGCGAGCGGCGAGTGGGGGTAGGACTTCGGCCGCCGGGCCTGCGGGAGTCGGGTAAAAACCGTGGTGCGGCGGCTGCGACGGCATCATCGAGGCGGGATGCGCCCCGACGTGCCCCGCACTACAGCTCTCGCAACCGATCATGCCACAGCCCCGCGCGTGATAGCCGTCGCTAATCCCATAGCCTAAGTATCGTCCCAACACGTTCAGTTTCCCGTGTTCCGCAGGCACTTGACTCGCCGAAACCGCAATCATCAGGCTGGAGAGCAGCAGGTGTGAGACCTTCATGTCGGCATCCTTGTACGACAGAAATCGGCGGACCCAGTCGGGACGTGGGAACTGGCTGTCGCTGGAATATCGGCTCGTTTCTTTGGGAGCCAACAATCCGTCACGCACCCGCGTCCGCGAACGTGTCCCGCGCGCTCCTGTTGAACCGGCTATGACGGTCGTAGCGACTGTCCAGCACTCAGGGATGTCAGTCCGATGCCAGATAGAAACGGCACCGAAGTCAGGCTGCGCCGTCGAGCGTTTCCAGGGGACCAACGGCTACGACGGTATTGATCGTCAAGGGGAACTTGGCGAGCACGGTATTCACGTCATCGACCGTAACTCGTCGATAATTCTCGACCACTTCGCGTACCGTACGATATGTCTGCCGCTGCAGCCAATTATTGCCGACCGAGAACAATCGCCGCGACGGGCTTTCATTATGCCGCACGAGCTCCGAGCAAATCTTGCTCTGTGCCCGAGTCAGCTCGTCCTGTGTAACGCCTGCGGACTGAGCCTTCTCGTAAACTTGACGGACTTGCTCCAAGCATTCTCGCGTATCTTCCGGCATGCAAGCCAGATAAGTCATCAAGATGCCGGTACCCTGGTATTCAAACGGACTGATGGAAGCAAACTCGGCTTGTCCCGTATCGATCAGCTCCCAGAACAGTCGGCTCCCCGTGTCATCTCCCAGGATCGTGGCCATCAAACGCGCGGCATAGCGGTCTTTATCGTTGGCCGCCGGTCCGTTCGCGATCTGGACGACGTATTCCTGTGCGGCGATGTCTTTTGTGATCAGTTCAAAGCTGGCATGTTCTTCAGCTCGGGGAGTATCTCGCGATACTTCAAAGGGTGTCCAGGCACCGCAACAACGCTCGGCATCTGCAACCAACTGCGGGAAGTCGACATTGCCACACGCCACCAGCACGATATTCCCAGGGCTATAACGGTGCTCGAAGTAGGCACGCATTTGCTGCGGAGTCATAGCCCCCACCGTCTTGGCGGTTCCGAGCACACAACGGCCCAAGGGATGGTTTCCAAAGTGCGAAGCCATACACCGCTCGAACGCGCCGAAGGGCGGCTGATCGTCGTATTTGGCGATCTCCTCGATAATGACTTGTTTCTCCATTTCAAAGTCGTCATCGCGCAGCGAGGGCCGCATGATATCGCTGAGCAACTCCACCGCTCGCCCTTGCCATTCGGGCAGCACGCGGCAGTAATAGACCGTGTGCTCTTCGCTCGTGAACGCGTTCGAATGCGACCCGATCTCGTCAAGCTCGCGGTTCACATCCTCGGCGCTGCGGTGCGGCGTGCCTTTGAAGACCATGTGCTCCAGGAAATGGCTGACCCCCGAGATCTCCTCCGTTTCGTCGCGCGAGCCCGTATTGACGAAAAACCCCAGCGCCGTCGAGTAAGCCTTGGGGCTGATCTCGGCAATCACTTTCAAGCCGTTTTCCAACGTCTGCCTACGAAATTCCACGGGGCATCTCCAACGGGTGAGTGCCGAGCGTCACGACACGGTAGTCGCTCGGCGGATGGTCAACGAGGTAGCGATTGATGCTGGTACACGATAATCCATCAATGATCGTACGCAGTTCATCTAAATCGCGCACGCGACCCAAGTGATACCAGTCCCAGGCAAGCTGATTGCTGCGAGCACTGCTCGATTCCTGGGCCATGATGAGCGAGCTCTTGATGCGTGCCTTGAGTCGTTGTAATTCGGCATCTTGTATGCCCGCTTGCAGCCGCACGAGCTCCGCGACCAACACATCCAGCGTCTCCTGAGCTCGTTCGGTCGTGGTGCCGGCATAGGCGACAACCGCTCCGCGATCGCGTACCGTCTCGCAAGCGGCATAGACGGCATAGCACAAGCCCCGCTTCTCGCGCACTTCCATGAACAACCGCGAGCTCATGCCGCCACTCAGCACGCCCACCGCGCCATACGCTTGGAAGTAGTCGGGATGCGGATAGGGAACGTTGGTGTAGGAAACCCCGATATGGGTTTGGCTCGATTCGTGCGAAATATGATGATAGGCGTCCGGAGTCGCCGCCGTTTCCTCGATGGGCCGATTCAGTCCCTGCCAATCCACGAATAACTCGGCCACATGCTCGCGCAAGGGCTCCCATTGGATGTTTCCGGCGACGCTCAGGATGGCTCCTTGCGGTTGATAGCAATCGGCGAATTGTCGTCGAATGTC
>JBGTHH010000064.1:0-3097 GCA_041746275.1 Pirellulaceae bacterium
TCCACGACCGACGTGGCGACCAGCACTTGCAGTTCGCCCGCATTGAAGGCGTGCATGACCCGCTCCTTCTCCTCAGTGCTTTGACGTCCATGCACGACTCCTACGCGAAACGCCTCCAATTCGCCGTTGCTCAGGTTCTCGAAGATCGATTCGACGCTTTGCACCTCCAGGTCCCGCGAGTCCTCGACCAGCGGAGCAATGACATAACCCTGGCGTCCCTCACGCAGCTTCTTGCGATAGAACTCCCACCACTTATCGCGCTGCGACTCTTCACCGAGATAGGTATGCACGGGTTGTCGACCCGGCGGTGCTTCCTTCAATGTCGAGACATCTAAATCGCCGAACAACGTCATCGAGATCGTGCGCGGAATGGGAGTGGCGGTCATTACCAGGTAGTGCGGATCGAGCCCGGCTTGACGCAACGCCGCCCGCTGGCTGACGCCAAAGCGATGCTGTTCGTCGATGATCACCAAACCCAATCGCTGAAAGCGCACCTGCTCCTGCAAGACCGCGTGCGTACCGATGACTAAGTCGATTTCTCCAGCCGCGATCCGCTCCAAGGCGTCACGGCGTTCGCCGACTGATAGCGATCCGGTTAATAGCGCGATCCTTACGCGACTAAGTTGCAGGTCACGGGAGAGTGTCCGCACGTGCTGTCGCGCGAGCAGTTCGGTCGGGGCCATCAATACCGCTTGATGCTGATTCGCGACCGCCAGCAACATCGCATACTCGGCCACGACCGTCTTGCCGCTGCCGACATCTCCCTGCAGCAAACGATTCATCGGATACTCGCGTTGCATGTCGGCCGAGATATCGCGGATCGCCTGTTGTTGATCGCCCGTGAGCTCGAAAGGAAACAAGCGTCGAATACGAGCATCGATGCGTGTGGTGGCGGGCAGGGCAGGGGAGCGTTGTTCCAATCGCAGTCGCCCCCGACGCAGACCTAGCGCTAGTTGCATGAGGAACAACTCCTGATAGATGAAACGGCGACGAGCTTGCTCCAGTCGCTCGCGCGAATCCGGAGCGTGGATTTGTTGGAGCGCGACGTCGATCGGCAGCAACCGCTTCTCCGCGCGAAATGGTTCGGGAAAGACTTCCTCAACCGCGGCGGCGTGGGTTTCCACCGCACCGCCGATCATGCGGCGCAAGGCGAACTGGGTCAGGCCTTCGGTCAGCGAATATACGGGCAAGACGCGTCCCGCCGGTGGCGATTCGCCCGGAGCCAACACTTCGACCTGCGGGTGCGACATCTCCCAACGCAGTCCTTTGAAACGGGGCTTGCCCGACAATAGTAGCCGCTGTCCGGGCTCGAACTTTTGACGCAGGTGAGGTTGGTTGAACCAGACCGCCCGCAAGAACTGGCTGTCTTGTCGCACCAGCAGTCCCAGTAGCGAGCGCCCCGGCCCGGTGTTGACCAGCTCCACTTCATCCACCACGCCGCAAATGCTGGCCGATGTGTCCTCGTCCAATTGCTCGATCCGCCGCAACTTGCTCAAGTCTTCGTAAGTGCGCGGAAAGAAGAACAGCAGATCGAGGGCTCGACGCAGTCCCAATCGTTCGAGCAACGCGGCGCGTTGAGGTCCGACTCCCGGCAGGAATTGTACCGGAGTTAGTAACTGATCGGTCGACGATTTCCGCGAGTCCGCGTCCATGACGAGATTCTAACGGGAGCTTGTCCCTCGTCGCCACTCCAACGATTCCAGGTTGGAGCAAATAGAGTACACTTTCGTCGAGAGTCTCGCAAAACGCGATCGTCGATACTTCACCTTCTAAGAGTGTCACTGGGAAACGCGAACACCGGTGTAGTCTGGTGAGCACTGACCCAGCAACACGGTGGGTTGGTTGACTAGGCACAATATCCCCACTCCGACACGATTTGATTGTCTTTGACCGATAAACCACTATGGCATGACATGTTCAGTCCACTTTCAACATTTCAAGTCGGGACACTTTACTCCAACGAGGATGTTTACCGGTCTCTCGGTGTCGGTAACGCAGGCGGGATTCGTGCCAAAACTTGGGCGAATGGCTCAACGCAACGATTGATCATCATGACGTCGTTGCCAAACGCGAAACTCCTTGCTGAGAACCCGTACCACGACCGTCTTGAAGGCGACGTTCTTGTCTACACTGGTGCCGGAAAAGTTGGCAATCAAGCTTTGATGGGTGCCAACGCCCGGATTCCTCGTCAAGTGAATGACAGATTCCCGATCTGGTGCTTTCAATTGCAGACAAGTCGTCGCGACAAGTCGAGTGGCCCCAAGAGGTGGATGTTTCTCGGGCTACTACAGTTTCTTCGCTCGTACACGGAATCACAGATCGATTCATCGGGAGAGTTGCGACTCGCGCACATTTTTGAGCTAAGGGTTCTCAACCGAATCAACGAAGTCGCTGTGGATTTAGACTGCGAGACGATGGCTACTCACTTAGAGGAAAGTCCGTTAGACAACACTTTCGACGAGACTGACCGCGAAGTAGACGTCACCGAGGCGACGCCGGATTCATCGCCTGATGACGCTGCTAAGCTGGAAGAGATTCGCCGTGAACTGTTGCGCCAAGACTCGCGAGAGTTTGAAATGACGATCAGTGCTTTGCTCGTTCGAACGGGCTTCCAAGATGTAGAAGTAACGCGTTACAGCCAGGACGGTGGAATTGATGTCAACGCGCGACCTGGGACATCGGTTTGGCCAATGCGACATCTACTCTTGCAAGTGCAGGCAAAGCGATGGCTCCACACCGTCGGTCGTCGTGAAGTTGCCGAACTTCGTGGAAGCATTCTACCGCACGCAGTGGGTTGTATCGTGACCACGAGTCACTTCTCGAAAGCGGCGATACTCGAGTCATCAATGGCCGGCAAGGTACCAATCGCGTTGGTTAACGGACACGAGTTGGCCAGTCTTATTCAACGTGCCGACACCTTGCCTGATTAAACGCGGCAGACCTTGGCCTTGTGCAACACTCACACACCCTTAAACTCATGCTCTCGAACTTGCAGCGTGCCAAGACCCGCCGTATTCTGAATCGCCTTGACGAAAACACCGCTCTCTCTCTTGGAGACCATGTGATGCGACAGATTAGCTGGATCGGACTCGGCTTG
>JBGTHH010000065.1:0-8550 GCA_041746275.1 Pirellulaceae bacterium
CATATAATTAAGGAGTTGCGATTGTTACCGAGAAGCCAAGAGCAGGGAATTCTAATTGTCGCTCCCGCTAACACCGGCCACGTGCGGACAGGGGAAGAATAGTTGTCGCGGGAAGGGAGAAGTAGTTGTCGCTATACATGCTGCAACCGGGTTGTACGCTTTTCGTTCTCCTCCGTCAGTTTCCGCAGTTCCCGCTGCGCGGCCTCAAATCGGCTGTTTGCCGACGTCAACTGCTTCAACGACCGCTTCACACCGCGCCGGACGTGATCACGATAGGGGTTAAGAAACTTCTGGATGTGCTGTAGAGCACTGCGGTCTAACTCTAACGACGTGCGATACTGATCAAGCTCCAGAAACGCATCCGCCGCGTCGTTCAGGAGCGATTCCTGCAATGGAGGCAACGCCTCTCGCAAGGACGCTTCGAGGCCGTCGATGTCCAGTTTCTCCGCCAGTTTCGGTTGTCGTAGTTGCAGCAGTAATTCAATGAGTGCATCGTAGCGGTCACCCAATCGAAACAGATGCTCGTCAACGGCGCGGCGGTAGTCGCCTTTCTGGGATGCGTCGTACACTTGCCCGTGAGTTCCGAGTTCTTCATCCAACTGTCGCTGCGTCAACGGAATTCCGTCTGTCGACTTCAAGGCCAGGGCCTCGTCAATGCGTCGCTCTGTGATAAAAAACCAGGGCTTGATGCTCTGACCCCGTTTGGCCCGCATGCCGCAGCCGATGGTCAAATACTGATCCCGCCCATCTGAGCCGTTATTGCTTGACACATCGCCAGCCAGCCGACCAAACTCCAGCCACGCGTATCCCGTTGCACTCTCCTGTTCATCCATCAAGATGTTCCAGGACACCTGCCGGTTATGATCGCGATCCGGTTCTACCCGCGTCGCCTTGAAAGAACCGTCTAACAGCAACGGCAAGGTCATGGCCAGCACGCGGCTTTTGCCGGTCCCGTTCGTCCCGCGCAAGAGCAATCGACCGTCGGCGAATGGGAACCGCTCGTCCTCGAACAAAAACACGTTCACCAGGCCGGCGCGAAGCGGCTGCCAGCGTTGTCGAACTGGCACGGGCAGGTTGCCGGCGAGAATCTGGCTGGCGGCATGTTCGAATCGATCTTCGGTAACTACGGTTTCGTTCGTCACTCGAACAGTCTCCTGTCGTCCATACTTGCGTTGTTGCCATTCACCGGCTCGAGTGCAGCGAGCCGATAGCGAGCCACGGCGGGACGAGGAATCACATAGTCGCTTCGCACGTCGATCAAACTCAGCGATCGGAGGATGTCAACGGCATCTCGATAGATCTGACGGACGCCTTCCTCCGTGCCCGCGCTTTTGCGCCAACGCGACTGATGCTCCTCGGCAATCGCTTGCACATAGCGGAGTACCTCGTCGTGATGGATTCGACATTCGACATCCGTAGAATCACGGAGCCGGGAGCCGAACCACTCCGCGAGCAAGAGAGTCGCATGCCCCCGCGTTCCACTTTCCGGCAAGCCGAGGTCCGTCCAAGTGGCGATCGGCGCCAACAGCGCGACCCCCTCGGCCCGACGCTCGACTTCCATCTCAGTCACGCTGCGAAGCTCCTTCAATATCCGCTCGCCTTGCATATTGAAGTACTCGTATTCGCGAGGCGTCAGTTCGTCGAAGTACATCACCGGGTCGTCGAGCAGCCGCCGCACAAGACGATGTTGTAACTCTTCGTTCTGAGCCTGGGGCGTTTCGGGAACTTCCGTATCGTTGAGTTGCAGGATGAGTTCGTTCATTTCCACCGGTGGGATCGTCGAAGCACCTCGGACGCTGCACAGCATGGACGACAGCGCGGAGCGCCCAATTCGATAGAGACAATCGCTCTGGCTTTGCACGTAACCGAGATCGTCGCGATCGATCAGCATGAGTACGTGCCGCTCCTGAAGAAACCGCATCACTGCGACCAATTCTCGACGATGGGCCAGCAATTTGGTGTCAAACTCGAACGAGCACTCTGCCAGACGACCGTCGAGCCGGACCGCCGTCTCCGTCTTGCTCGCCACCTGTTTGATTGTCGTCTGGCGTTGCTCATTCTCCAAAGTTGCCAACACGAGACAGAGCAAAGCGTATTTGCGCCGCGTGAACAGACTGCGCTGCTGCGCGTCGTCACGGTTGATCAATCCGCGCGTCGAGTCTTGCCGTGGGGACGGATGTTTGCGGAGCCTTGCCATATCTGCCGTAACGATCAACGTCCAGCCAGGCCACCGCTGAAACCACTTTCTCAGCCATTCCGCGTGCAACCGGACCAGCCGAAGATTGTCCGCCTCGGTCGCCTCGGCCGTCAGGAGCGGCCGCGCCAGCAGCGCCGCGATCGCGTCACGGCGCTCTTCCTGTTCGACCACTTCGTGGCGAGCTGCGAGACGTCGAGCAGCCGTCAGGCGATGTTTGGGATTAGCGGGCACGCTGCACCTCGATCCACATGTCCCGTAGCATGACGCTCCCCGCCTTGGTCGCGACCGTGGCGATACCAGGACCATCATTGCGCAGAGGTTCAACCGAGATACCGATGGAGCCGTCGCGACTTGCTGCTGTCGCGCGTCGGTCGACAATTGCCAGTTCGAGCAGGTCCATCAGCAATCGAAATGAATCCGAGTCCAATGTGCCGACTTCCGAGAGTCTCCGTTTACCGAGGGCAATCAGTGTTTCGCGAGACGAATCCTCACGGCCCGCGTCCGTCTCCAGTCGCCTGCGTGCAGTGGCTAACGCTGTCGATCGATCCACGACCTTGCGACTGGCCGATGCTGCGCCTTCGCGTCCCGTGCTCCTCAGTTGAGCGGCAAATTCGATCGGGGCGGCATCCAGCCAGCGAGTTTCGGCGGAGACCGGATTCTGATCCCGATCGTCGATCGTCGCCTGATCGATCCGCAAATGTCGCGCTGGACAGATCGCGAACGCCTCGCGGTACAACCGATGAGCCTGCCCTTCGTCCTGGCAGCGAAGAAACGAGACAGCCAGTCTGCGTAAGTCGGCGACACGATCGCTCTTGCCCGTTTCACGGTCGTTCATCTGCGCCGCAAGCTGCAGCAGCCTAGGAATGGCCGCCCTCGCTGCCGATCGCAATTGCTCAAGCTGGGCCGCACTTCCGCCGCTGCGGCTGAACCAACCGCGCAGCCCCAGCAGTCGTTGTCGCCACTTGACCTGCTCAGCATCAATCTGCAAAGCGTGACGTTCTTCCTCGCCGGCGCGCGGATCGCCTGCTTCCTCTACTGCGACGATGTGTGCGAGTTCTCTGTACTCATCGTCGCGGATCGTACCCAATCGTCGGGCGATCTCAGCGCCACGAGTAATCAACTCACTGACGAATTGCCGTAGATACTCGATCAACTGCTCCTTGTATTGCAGGAATGATACGAGGTCCGCACGCTCCGATTCCGTCTGCTCGTGGAGCCACCGGAAGAATGACTGGGCACGCGACGTCAGTTCATCGGCATCCTGGCAAATGCTGCGAACTGTCGTGAGGACGACCACCGAGTCGACGGATGCCAAGTCGTCGCGAATAGACCGCGCCAGCCGTTCCAGCTGCCCAGCTCCTTCGCCAATCCGATCCAATGCCCGCGCGTCTAGTTTCGCCTGTTGTTGCAAACGCGCTGTAAACGTCAGCGTCGACGCAAAGGCAGCTTCACCGGCCGCTGTCATCTGGTACAGCAGGCTCTTGCGATAGAAGTCGACAAGCGATGGAGCGTCGGATCGATCCTGATACGATTGCAGATTGCCCCAACATTCCAGTTGCTGCAAGGCAGCTTCAACCTCGTCCGCTTCCAGCACCCAGTCATCGTCCTGCAGCGACTCTCGAACCTGCCCCGGTCGCAAGTGCAACGTGAACTCGGCTTTCGCGTCGGCAAATACTTGAATGATTGCGCGATAGACCGCTGCTTTATCGACCGTTAGGTAAGAAAAGCACTGCCAATCAATCGCGCTATCAGAAGGTGAGTCGTCAGGCATGGTGAATCACGCAGTAAAGCCAACGTAGAATTTCCCGCTCCTGTGGAGTAACAATCAGTTTACGGGTAAACACGTGCAATTCCAAGAACTTGCTTGCGATAGTCACATCTGTGGCCTGCTCGCTAAAGCCATTGCCAGAACACTCTCGGCTTGGTCATCCGGAGAGACTCGACAGTGTACCGGTTGATGGTGGACTTAGAGTCGGCGTCGTCGCCCGCCTGCCCAAGTGTGATCGGATTGATTTTCCATTCTCGCCATTCTCGCAAATTCCGTTTCCTGCCGGCGCCTTCTGTTTCACCGGTGCGTCCAACAAAGTAGTTCGTTCCGCAGCAACTTGACTCCAGTGTAGGGACGCAACATGACGGGTTCCTGTATGGAACAAATGATTGTAACGACAGACTCACTGCGTACGATGGGAAAGACGGAATTACTTGGGAAGCGCGTTCAGTTCACGTTCGATATAGATCCGCGGGAGACGCTCGGAGCCGCGCTGCATCGCCTCGGTGAATGCGGGACGGGCGAGGCCGATTGCGAAGACGCTCCAGGTCAGGGATGAATGGCCATCGAGCCGCATAGACGGATTCTCCATTGATAAGCGCGATCAATCGATTAGGTTCGAGAGCAAGCGATGCAAAAGTGCTTCTTGGGCGCATCAGTCCTGCCAATGTTTACACCCTGCACCGCATGATACCTCCCACTGTCCCCCCTCGTCAATCGAATGGGGGGTGTTGCGCGGGTGGTGGACGCACTGCGGACTATGGGTTGGTGAGTGCCGCGAGGCAGGCGGAACGTCAGCGCGAACCTTCTCAATCGGCGGGTGTCTTGCCTCGGAAACCCCGCTCTCACTACGTACCTGCCATGAACACCACTACCTCGAACCAGACATCAACCGCAACAGACTCGTCGAAGATCGACGGGCCGGGGAGGGTGCTGGCATAGAGCCAATCGCAATCGGAAACACCCAGCCCGCCCGGTCGATGAACCTGGCGGGCTTTTTTTGTCTACTTTACCCAGTCGCAACGGCTGCCCTGGCGCTGCATGGGCACGAAAAGGCGCCCGAGGCTGCTCACCTCGGTTGCTGGTCAGCGGGCGCGGCGAAATTCTCTCCCGAAAGGAGGAACAAGAGCAATGGTTCAGAAAGTCCACGTCAACGTCGGGACCATCGGTCATATTGACCACGGCAAGACCACGCTGACCGCCGCCATCCTGCGCGTGCAGTCGGAGAAGGGTCTGGCCCGGTACAAGAACTACAGCGAGATCGCCAAGGGCGGGATCGTCCGCGACAAGAGCAAAACCGTCACTATCACGGCCGCTCACGTCAAGTACGAGACCGACGGCCGCGAGTACGCGCACATCGACTGCCCCGGGCACGCCGACTACATCAAGAACATGATCACCGGCGCGGCCCAGATGGACGGCGCGGTGCTGTTGGTGTCGGCCGCCGATGGGCCGATGCCGCAGACCCGCGAGCACATCCTGCTGGCTCGCCAGGTCGGCGTACCGCACCTGGTCGTGTTTCTCAACAAGTGCGACCTGGTCGACGATCCCGAGTTGATCGAGCTGGTCGAGATGGAAATTCGCGAACTGCTCTCGCAGTACGGTTTCGCCGGGGAGGACGTGCCGTTCATCCGCGGTTCGGCCAGCCTCGCGCATGACCATCCGCACGATGGGGCGAAGACTCGCTGCATCGCCGAGCTGCTCGATGCGCTCGATACGTGCATCCCGGACCCGATCCGCAAGATCGATCGGCCGTTTTTGCTGTCGATCGAAGGCGTTTACTCGATTCCCGGCCGCGGCACCGTCGTGACCGGGAAGGTCGAGCAAGGCATCGTCCGCGCCGGCGATGCGATCGAGATCGTCGGTTTGACGGATGCGCCGCACGCCGACGTGGTAACGCAGGTCGAGTCGTTCGGTGAACGGGTCGAGTACGGCCAGGCGGGCGACAACGTCGGCTGCCTGTTGCGGAAAATCGGTCACGACGAAGTACGTCGCGGACAGGTTTTGGCCGCGGCGGGCACGATCACGCCGCAGCGAAACTTCGAGGCGGAAGTGTACGTGCTCAAGAAGGAGGAAGGGGGCCGGCATACGCCGTTTTTCGACGGCTACACGCCGCAGTTCTTCTTCCGCACGACCGACGTGACCGGCACGGCGGCGGTGCTGGGCGACGCTGAAATGGCGATGCCCGGCGACGGGGTGAAGCTGCGTGTTTCCCTCAACAAGCCGATCGCCTTGGCCGACGGCGACCACTTCGCCATCCGCGAAGGCGGTAAGACCGTCGGTTCGGGCGTGGTCACGCGTGTGGCTGATTGATTGATTGAGATGGCTGCCCCCGGCTCGCGCCGCGAGCCGGGGGCTATGCTACTTGGACTGAAGTGGCAGGCTCCGCAGTGCAATGGCAACGTCCGCCGCCGTGGCAAATCGGCTTTCAGGGTGCTCGTGCAGGCACTGTGTGGTTAGTGCGTCTAGGGCCAGAGGAATATCTTTTCGAATTGTCGACGGTGGGACTGTTGGTTGGCCAGTTTTTAACTCAGGTTGCCACGCCTTCGGCCCCGAAATAGATGAACCGCATCGGTTTCCCTTTGCTGGTAGTT
Organism: Pirellulaceae bacterium; assembly: GCA_041746275.1. Lineage (GTDB taxonomy): Bacteria > Planctomycetota > Planctomycetia > Pirellulales > Pirellulaceae. The sequence continues at coordinate 6,560 of JBGTHH010000065.1, forward strand.
GCGAACGTTGCCAGCAAGCCCCGGCCGCTGTCGGAGCGCGCGAACGTCTTGGCGACGTCATCATACCCCCGCCCGTTCGGCGCAGAAATCATCGTCGCCGACTTCGCCGCGGTCATCCAAATAACCTAACCAACGCCACGTTGCGGGTTTCCCTGGTTGCGTCTACCCGGATGGTCCAGCGTTTGATAAAATCCAGGCCGTCCAGTAGTGGGGGGTGCGGCTTGTTAGAATCACCCAGGCAGCTTTGGCGCAATGTGGCTTCCGGTCGCGACGTCGAAAATGCTTGGCTTGGGCGCCAGGGGAAGCAAAAATGCCGGCGGCAGGGGGCGAAAACGAATGGCTTACTCGTAAACGCCGAATCGATCCGAAGCTCCGCGCTTCCGGGTGGACGATCGTGCCGTTCGACGCCACGGCCGATCTATCGACCTACTCCGCCCACGCGATCGAGGAATACCCAACGACCAACGGCCCCGCCGACTATGGCTTGGTCGTCGATGGCCAACTCGTCGGCGTTGTCGAGGCGAAGAAGGTCACGGTCGGTCCGGCCGGCGTCCTTATTCAGGCCGAGCGGTACTCGAAAGGTGTCGGTGACGGCCCCTTTAACTTCCGTGGATTCCGCGTACCGTTCCTCTATTCCACCAACGGCGAAGTCTTCTGGTTCCACGACGTTCGCGACCGGCTCAACCTGTCCCGCAAGGTCGCCGCCTTCCACACGCCGTCGGCGCTGGCGGACCTCCTTGCGGCGAATCTGGCAGCCACCGATTGGTTCCCGGCCAATCCCAACGACCACCCGCGGCTCCGCCCCTACCAAATAGAAGCCAACACAGCGGTCGAGCAGGCTATTACAAAGCGCAAGCGGCAGATGCTCGTGGCCATGGCGACCGGCACCGGCAAGACGTTCACGACCGTCAATCAAGTCTACCGGCTGATGAAGTCCGGCGTCGGCCAACGCATCCTGTTCTTGGTCGACCGCCGCGCGTTGGCTGCCCAGGCGGTCCGCGCGTTCGCTTCCTTCGAGCCTGAGCCGGGACTCAAGTTCGACAAGATTTACGAAGTCTACAGCCAGCGGTTCCAAAAGGAAGACTTCGGCGACGAGGAAAAGTTCGATCCCAAGGTGATGCCCAAGTCCTACCTGGAGAACCCGCAGCCGGGCCACGCCTTCGTGTACGTCTGCACAATCCAGCGGATGACCATTAACCTGTTCGGCCGCGGCATGCTGTTCGACCTGGGCGACGAACCGGCCGACGACGACGCCGAGCAACTCGCCATCCCTAACCGCGCTTCAATGGGGCCGCGATCTGTTGATCGCGGAAAGTCCAGTAGCGGACTTTCGCCCGGTAGTACGGATCGTGCTTCAATGGGGCCGCGATCTGTTGATCGCGGAAAGTCGCAGATGAACGTCTTGCCAATCCGCGACGCCCAGCAGCTTCAATGGGGCCGCGATCTGTTGATCGCGGAAAGAATGTTGACAACGACAACCCCGACCCGCACAAGGGCGGCTTCAATGGGGCCGCGATCTGTTGATCGCGGAAAGGCGGCCGGATCAAGTTGGTTGCGGCGGAGCAAAGCGGGCTTCAATGGGGCCGCGATCTGTTGATCGCGGAAAGGTCGATCTTTCTGACTAATCCCGCGACCTACGGCTGGGCTTCAATGGGGCCGCGATCTGTTGATCGCGGAAAGTGCGAACCACGTTACGCTCGCGACCGATTGAACCCGCTTCAATGGGGCCGCGATCTGTTGATCGCGGAAAGCCCGGCAGCAAGCTAGCGAACTTCTCACCTTCGCACAGCTTCAATGGGGCCGCGATCTGTTGATCGCGGAAAGAACCATCACTTGGCAGGACGAAACAAAACCAATCAAGGCTTCAATGGGGCCGCGATCTGTTGATCGCGGAAAGATCGTCGCATTTGCTCAGTCCGATCTACTCGCCCAAGCTTCAATGGGGCCGCGATCTGTTGATCGCGGAAAGCGCCGGCCCTCGCCGGCGCAGC
>JBGTHH010000066.1:0-7979 GCA_041746275.1 Pirellulaceae bacterium
GCCCACCCAAGAGGCCAGCCTGCATGAGACGCTTGATTGCTTTCGCCAGCGTACTAGTTGTGTGTTCGCTCACAACGTCGGTCTTTGCACAACCGACGCTGACCTACGCGCGGCCCGCCGCCGTGCGTCCCGGCCAAACCATCGAGCTGACACTGCACGGTACAAAGCTCGACGATCCACTGCAAATCTGGACCAGCTTTCCCGCCACGGCGGAGATGGTACCTGGAGCGGCGGAAGCGAAGGACCAGAAGTCGCGAACGTGTAAGCTGACCGTCCCGGCCGACGTGTCGGTCGGCATCGGCGGGGTGGTGGTCGGGTCGCCTGCCGGAGTATCAGACGTCGTCTTGGTACTGATCGACGATCTGGTCAGCGTGGCCGACAATGGCAAGAATCACGCGATCGAACAGGCCCAAGAACTCACTTTGCCGGTCGCCGTCGATGGAGTGGCTGATGGCACGAACTTCGACTACTACAAATTCACGGGCAAAAAGGATCAGCGACTCACCCTGGAAGTCGTGGCCGCTCGGGTGGGCAGCAATCTGGACTCGGTGGTGCGACTGCTGGCCGCCGATGGCAGCGAGTTGGTGTTGGCCGACGATGACATTGCCAGCGGAGCCGATTCGCGTTTTTCCCTGACCCTGCCTGCGGATGGCGACTATTTCGTGGAGCTCTACGACAACCGTTATCGTGGTGGGCTGCGTTATCGTCTGCGGATTGGGGATTTTCCGTTGGTGACGGTGCCCTACCCACTGGGAGGCCGCTTGGGGTCGACGGCGCAGTTTGCGTTCGCGGGTGCGGCGAGTGAGGGCGCGACGCCCGTGGTCTTGCGGATTCCCGATCAGGTACTGACCGGACAAGTTTCCATCGCGGCGAAGTTCCCCGATGGCAAATCGTCGGCGATCGCGACGCTCGTGACCAGCTCCCTCCCCGAAGCCCTCGAAGTCGAGCCCAACGACAGTCTGAAAGTGGCAACGCCTGTCACGCTGCCGACCGCTGTGAATGGGTATTTTCAGACAATGGGAGATCGCGATTATTTCACCTTTGCCGCCCTCAAGGATCAAACCCTTTCCTTCCGCGCCATTTCACGCAGCTTGGGTTCGCCGAGCTTGCTCTATATGCGGATTCTGGACGCCGCCGAAAAGCAACTGGCCGAAACGCAAGTTAATGACGGTGACGAGTGGAGCTTGAGCTACAAGTTTCCCGCAGACGGTATGTACGGGCTGATGGTCGAGGACCTGCTGCGACGCGGTGGCCCCGAGCATGCCTATCGTGTCGAGATCGAACCGAGTGCCGGATTCAGCCTGGATATCAAGAACGACAAGGACACGCGACTGCAATTCAATACTCCGGTCCAGAACGGGGCGCTGGCGTTGATCGTGCAATGCAATCGTCAGGGCTATGACGGGCCGGTTGCCTTGACGCTGGAAGGAGCCGCTCCGGGATATCGCTTGTTGAACCCGACGATTCCCGCGCAGGCGAAGGAGCACCGCTTGCTTTTGGGTGTGCCGGCCGAAGCCAAGCCGGGCGATTTGCATGCGATCCGCTTGGTCGGGACCGCGGTTGTCGGCGATGTTCCTCGGGCTGCCGTGGTCGGGACACTCGCCACGCTTCGAACCAAGCAACCTCAATTGGCGTTCCCGCCCGCGTGGCAAAACGGATTGGTGTTGATCGCGGTAGGTGGGGAGCTTCCGCCATTTTTCGCCACGAAGCCGAGCGGACCGTCGGCCGCATTCAATCGCGAGAGTGGACAGGCCCAGGTCTCGTTGACCCTGGAACGCAGCAACGCCGAGTTCAAAGAGGGGCTCACGGTGCTGGTCGAAGGTTTGCCCGACGGCTTTACCGCTGCCGTGGCCAACGACAAAGATACCTACAACGTAACGATCACGGGTCCGAAAGATGCCGCCGACGGCACTCATGCGATTCGATTGGTTAGCTACGGTGAATTCAAAGGGCAAGGCTTACTTGCCGTCAACGAGATTCCGTTGGAAGTCACGACGGCCGCGGTTCAGGCGGAACCAGCCGCCAAGCAAGACTGAACTCTCCCAGGAGACGAACGATGACGACGATGGTGCAGGGAATTCGCACGGGAATGATCGCCGCGCTCACATTGACGATCTGTGTGGGACTGGCACACGCTGATGAGCTCGCCCTGGAACCGATTCAACCCGGTCAGCCCGCGCGCATCGAAGTGTTTCCGCCCGCCATTCAGCTTGCCGGAGTGAGAGAGCGAATGCAGTTGGTCGTGACGGGCCACTATCCCGATGGCTCGGTTCAGGATCTCACGCGCGTCGCGGAGTTTGCTTCGACCAACGATCAAGTGGTGGCGATGTCCGCGGCCGTGGCGCTGCCGCGCGGCGATGGCTCGGCGGATATTGTCGTACGCGTCGCCGGTCAAGAGTCGACCGTCAGCGTGCAAGTCTCCCAACAGAGTCAACCACAACCGGTCTCGTTCGAGTACGGTGCTTTGGCCGCGTTGTCCAAGCAGGGCTGCAACGCGGGTGCCTGCCATGGCTCGCCGAGCGGCAAAGGAGGCTTTCGCCTCTCGCTACGTGCGTTCGATCCCGAGCTTGACAAGCTGACGTTGATTCACGAGGACTTCGCCCGCCGCACCAATCCTCAACAGCCGGACGAAAGCCTGCTGCTGCTCAAGCCGTTAATGCGTGTGCCGCACGGTGGCGGTCTCAAGATTCGCACGAGCGATCCGGCCTACGGGGTGATTCGGGATTGGATTGCCGAAGGCTGCCGACTCGATCCAGCCGAGCAGGCTCGTTGCGTGAAGTTGGAGGTGTTTCCGCCTTCCGGTCTGTTGCTGAAGCGTCCGGCCCACACACAGCAATTGTCTGTCTTGGCTCATTTTGCGGATGGCAAGGTGCGGGACGTCACGGAGTTGGCGGTGTTTTCGAGTTCGGATGAAGCGGTCGCCTCGGTCACCGAAGGTGGTTTGGTCGTCGGCAAGGATCGCGGAGAGGCGGCGGTCATCGTCCGCTACATGGAGTTTATTGAGTCCTCCTTCCTCACGTTCGTCCGCGATATCGAAGGGTATGCCTGGAACAACCCGCCCACGAATAACTACATCGACGTGGCGGTTGATGCCAAGCTGCAACAGTTGAAGTACTTGCCGTCGGCTGTCTGTACGGACGAGGAGTTCGTGCGGCGTGTGTACTTGGACGTGATCGGCATCCTGCCCACGGTCGACGAAGTGCAGCAGTTCTCCGTCGACGAGTCGTCCGACAAGCGAGCTCATTTGATCGATCGGTTGCTCGATCGCCCCGAGTACGCGAAGTTCTGGACGTTGAAGTGGGGTGATTTGCTGCGGCTGACCGATAAGCAGGTCGGTAGCGACGGGGTGTATAAGTACCATCGTTGGGTCGAGCGCGCTATTGCCGCGAACATGCCTTATGACCAGTTCGCGCGTGAGTTATTAACGGCTCGTGGCAGCTCGCACATGAATCCTCCGGCAAACTTCTATCGCACCGCCGCGGATACGAATGATTGTGTGGAAACGATCTCTCAAGTCTTTTTGGGCGCTCGATTGCAGTGCGCCAAGTGCCACAATCATCCGTTCGAGCGCTGGACGCAGGATAATTACTATGGCATGGCCGCCTTCTTCAACCGCGTACAACGCAAGAAAACACCCAAGCCGGATGAAACATTCATCTGGGTCTCACGCAGCGGCGAAGTGACTCAGCCGCGAACTGGCAAGCAGATGAAGCCGTGGTTGCCTGGCGACGGGGATGTCGAACAGCCTGAAGTCGATGATCGCCGCGAATTGTTCGCCGATTGGCTGACTCGAACCGACAATCCCTTCTTCGCCAAGATCGAGGTGAACCGCATTTGGAGCCAACTCCTGGGACGCGGTATTGTCGATCCGCCGGACGATTTCCGCGATTCGAATCCGCCCTCGAACGCCGCGCTGCTCGACGAACTAGCCGCCGATTTCGCCAAGAGCGGGTTTGATCGTAAGCACGTCATTCGCACGATTCTCAACAGCCGAACGTATCAATCGTCGTTCGAGCCCAACGAGTTCAACAAGGACGACATCAAGTACTTCTCGCACTTTCAACCTCGGCTATTGAGCGCGGAACAATTGCTCGACGCGATCTGTCATGTGACCGCCATTCCCGAACAGTTCGGTTCGCTCCCCTCAACCACCAAAGCCACGCAGCTCCCGGCACCCGACTTGGTCAAGCACGAGTTCCTGAAGGTGTTTGGGCAGCCGGAACGACAAACCGTCTGTCAATGCGAGCGCTCGAGTGAATCGAATCTGGGCATGGCGATTCAGTTCTTTAACGGGCCGTTGATCTACAACAAGCTGCGTGACGAAAAAAATCGTTTCCGCCAACTGGTGAACGCGCAAAAGTCCGATCCCGAAGTGATTACGGAGTTGCATCTGGCTGCGGTGAATCGACCACCCACCGAACAGGAGTTGGCCGCCAGCATGCGACACATCCTGTCCAAGGACGATCAAATCGCTCAACAAAACGTCGAGATCACAACCCAGGTCGCGGCGATGCAGCAGGCCATGGCCGAACTTCGCAAGGGCTTCGAGACCAAGCTTTTCACGGCGAAGTTGCAAAGTGTGCCGGAGCCATTGCGAGCGGACTTGCAAGCGGCGCTGGCTACTGCTGAGGCGGAACGTAACGAAGTTCAGAAGTATCTCGTGACGAAGCTGAGCGCCGCGGTCACGGTCTCACCCGATGAAGTCACCGCCGCGTTGGACGAACCCGCACAGAAAATGATCGCCGAGACGACCACGCAGATTGCCGAACTTGAGAAGCAGAAGCAGGCTCCCGGCGCGCGGCGGATTGAAGCTCTTGAAGATGTCTGTTGGGCGCTGCTCAACACCAACGAATTCCTGTTTCAGCATTAAACGCAAGCCCCGTTCTTCGGATCGGTTAGTCTCTGTTTTGCGACAGGGCTAGCCGCGCGTCCGATGGATTACAGTCAGATGAGGCCCACGATGCATTGCCACACCACGCTGCTGTCCCTGGCTTTGTCGCTTTGCGCGACGACCTTGCTCGGCGCCGACGAACCCGTCAGCTTCCGTAAGGATCTGGCACCTATTCTGCTAGACCAATGCCTTGCCTGTCACGGTCCTAAGAAAGCCGAGGGAGGGTTGCGCGTCGATTCGTATGAACGCGTGACGAAAGCGGGAGATTCCGGATCGCCCGGATTCGTGGCCCAGGATTTGGAGCTCAGCGAAGCGTTCCGCCGTATGATCTCGGAGGATGCGGACGATCGCATGCCTTTGGAAGCCGAGGCGTTGCCAGCCGAGCAGATTGCCTTGTTCAAACGCTGGATCGAAGAGGGGGCGAAGTACGATGGCGAGGATCCGACCGCCGAGTTGATTACGATCGTCCCGGCACCCACGCATCCCGAGCCACCCGCCGCCTATCGCTATGCGGTACCGGTCGCGGCCCTGACGTTCAGCCATGATGGCCAGGAACTGTTCGTCGGCGGTTACCACGAATTGACGGTTTGGAATCCAAACGATGGGGCTCTGATTCGCCGCGTCAAGAATCTGGGACAACGCACCCGCGCACTTTCGCTCAGCCCCGATGGGACGCTGTTGGCGGTGGGCTGCGGGGCTCCGGGACGCCTTGGAGAAACGAGAATCATCGAACTATCCACCGGGTCGATTGTGAATGTGCTGGGGACGACGGCGGATGAAGTTTTGGATGTCGCCTTCAGTCCCCAAGGTGATCGATTGGCGGTGGGAGCGGCGGACGGGGTCATTCGCGTCTTCGAAGTCCCGGGCGGTGCCACGCAACTTACGATCACCAGCCATTCCGATTGGGTGATGGCCTTGGCCTGGAACGCCGACGGATCCAAGCTGGCATCGGGCAGCCGCGACAAGACCGCCAAGGTTTTTGATAGCAAGACCGGCGAATTGTTGGTCACCTTTTCGGGACACGGCGAAGCGGTGAAAGGCGTCGCATTCCACCCCGAGGATAAAGAGGTGTTCTCCAGCGGCGCCGATAAGAAGATCCAACGCTGGAACATCAGCGATGCCAAGAAGGTGGCCGACGTGGGTTTTGGAGGCGAGGTGTTCAAGCTGCCACTCGGCGGCGAGTTCATGTTCGCTTCATCGGCGGACAAGACGGTTCGCCAATTCGAGGCGAAGACTCACAAGCAGATTCGATCTTTCGCCGGACATCAGGATTGGGCGTTGTCGGTCGCTTATCATCCCGGAACCAAACGGCTTGCCTCTGGTGGCTTCGACGGTCGAGTGCGCATTTGGAACGTGGAGGATGGCACGGAGATCGTTAATTTCTTTGCCGCACCCGGTTATGAAACGGCCGCCAAGTAGCCTCATTCGCCTGGCGCGGGTACAATGCTCTCATGGTGCATTCGCATCGATTTGCTAGGTTGTCGCGCGGCCATGAGTATGCTTGAACACGGGTCTGCTTAAACACGGGTCTGCTAGAACACTAGGCGGCGTGATGCACTCGATCCAGTTCCTGTTACTGACGTTCTCTGGAACAGAGGCGGTACGATGCAGATTTCGCTCAAGGTGCTCCACGGCAAGCTGAAGAGCAAGGATGGTGTCGTCGCGGTCCAGGAAGTTCCCATCACTCGCTCGCGTTTCGTGATCGGTACGGCCTCCGATTGTCACATGCGATGCCCGAGCAGCACACTCAGTCCGCATCACTGCGAGATTGGGGTGCGGGATGGACAAGTGCGATTGCGCGACCTCGACAGTGAGCAAGGTACCTTTGTCAACGATCAGCGAGTGGACGCGGAACGACTGTTGCAGCATGGCGACCGTTTGCGCGTCGGTCGATTGGAATTCGAGCTCTTCATCGAACGGCCGCAGTCCGATACCAAGGCCGATCCCGTTGACGACTTTGTCAGCGATATGTTAGTCGAGGCGGATGAGGCGGAGCGAGTGACGCGACTGGCTGATCCTCGGCTACGCCAGTTTCAAGTCGATCCGAACCAACCGCATGACGCTCCTCCAGCGGAATCGGAACCCGCTGACAAGCTGGCCGCATTGCGGAAGAAAGTGCCGACGAAGCGTCCTCCGGGTAAACTGCCGCCTCCCCCTTCGATTACGGCCGACAGCACCATCTCGGCCGCCGAGCAGACGCTGAAGAAGATCTTCGAAAAGCCGAAGCCCAAGCAACCGAAGTACTAGTTCGCGGCCCCTTCTCGCCTCGGCTTCCGCGTGGTAGTTATAGGTCTCCATCCAGACTAGCCGGAGACCAGCACTCGTGTACGACAAGACCGCCCTCATCGCCTTGATCCGACAACAAGCTCTCGAATTCGGCGATTTTACGTTGGCGTCGGGACAACGGGCGACCTTCTACTTGGATTGCCGCAAAGTGACGCTTGATCCACGCGGGGCGAATTTGATCGGCGAGGGGATTCTCGAATTGCTCGGCAATGAATTGCCCAACGCGATTGGAGGCATGGCCATTGGAGCCGATCCGATTACCGCAGCCGTGATTACCATAGCGGGGCAACGCGGACTGCCGCTGAAGGGGTTTATTGTCCGCAAGGAAGCGAAAGAGCATGGCAAGGGCCGCGATGTCGAAGGGCCGGTCCTCGCTGGCGAGACGGCGGTGATCGTGGAAGACACGACCACGACGGGCGGCAGTTCCCTGAAAGCAATCGAGCGGGCCGAAGCCGCCGGTTTGAAGGTGGTGGGCGTCATTTCAATTGTCGATCGCTTGGCCGGAGCAACCGAGATCTTCGCGGCTCGCGGCTATGAACTTCGTTCGCTGTTGACAATTCGCGATCTGGGCATCACCCCCGAATAAGGAATAGCCGCGAAATTGATTCCCGCTTTAGCGGAACGGCGCAAGCCGTCCGGTCTCGCAAAACCGGTGGGCTTGCGCTGGGCTGTCAAAAAGTTGGGGTTGTGGCGATTTCAATTTGCGCAAGTTTTGTTCCGTCGCCGGGCTCCGATAAGTCCTCGCCGCGAGCGACGTGAATGCCCGCTTGAATGTTCTTTTTCAGCCACGATTGGACGTGTG
>JBGTHH010000067.1:0-7111 GCA_041746275.1 Pirellulaceae bacterium
GTCCTGCCGTGCGATTGAGGACCCGGACATCTTGGCCCTCGCGGTACAACGTCACGCCTTGATCGACGTGCCAGCGCATCACATCGCCGTTGCTGCGCAAACCGAACCAGCCAAGATTGCTGTCCATCTGGACTTCGACGAAGTCGTCGAAGTCCGCCGCCGCTCCGATCTCCATCGGTTGATCCGCCGTACCAAACACGCGGACTTTCCCCTTAGGTAACTTGGTGAGATCGGGAAGGCCTCTTGTCGGCAGCGGGCTCGGAGTCGTCGGGGCATCGATGATCAAAGATGGCTCGGATGTCTGTCCCGGCGCGAGTTGTTGATTCTCTGGCGTCGCAACTCTCGATATGGTTACCACGCGTTCACTGCCGCGCGTCAAAGTGACCTGGCCGCCGACAATCTCCAGGTCGTCGACCGCACCCATCGGAACACGGACTTCGTAAGAGCCAGAGCGATACCAGAATCGACCGCCGCCTGCACCGACGTCAACCGTCGTGATGAGCCGGTTCGCTTCCAAAATTTCGACCGAGACTTCCATGAAAGGATCTTCCACCTCGATGCGGATATAACCACCGTCAGTCCGCAGCCAGATCGTGGCAAGCAATATCGCCGCGATGGGCAATCCGGCCAGCAGGAGCCAAATCAAACGCCTCCTCCTCGAACCCGAGCCCGGCGAATTAGCAACGGCTTTACGCTTGCGAAATGGGAACTCAATCGTTTCATCCCGCGAAGGCGCGGTGTCCAGCAGTTCGGCTTTGGTAGCCGGAGGTTGCCGTTGTTCAACGTGCCGTCGCTGAAGCACAAGTTCAAGATCGTTGCCGACCGCTAATTCCTCCAAGCGAGCCGCGACTTCCGCCATATCACGAGGTCGCTCGTTGGGTTGCCGGGCCAACAGGCGGTCGATCAACCGGACAAGCTCCTGCGGAAGGTCGCTGCGTCGACTCGCGATGCTCGGTGTCGCGGAGTGCGTCAGAGCCATCAGCCGCTTGGCAGGCGTGTTGAATTCCGGTCCCGCGAAGGGAACCGAACCGGTGAGCAACCGGAACAATGTGGCGCCCAACGAATAGAGATCCGCTCGATAGTCGACCGAGTGTGTGTCTTCCGCTTGTTCCGGAGCCATGAACTCCAGTGTGCCCATCAGTTGACCGTCATCCGTCAAGTGCTCGTACGTATCCAGCCCTTCAATCGACGCCAAACCGAGATCCAAGATCTTGACGCAGGGACTGCCGTTAGCATCGCTTGTTAGCATGAGGTTCGAAGGCTTGACATCCCGATGCACCAGGCCCTGCGAGTGGGCGTATTTTAAGCCGACCGCAGCTTGTCGCGCGATCTCACAGGCGTCCGCGACGTCCAACGTCCGCTGCTGGGAGGTTAGCCGCGCGAGATCGATTCCCTCGACCAGCTCCATCACCAGATAAGAAACTCCGTCGGACTCTCCGGCGTCCAGCGCCTGGACAATGTTGGGATGTTCTAACCGACCGACGGCCTGCATCTCGCGTTGAAAGCGAGTTACCGCGGCCGGGTTGCCATGAAGCTTTTCGGTGAGCAGCTTGATCGCCACTTTCTTGTTCAAGCGCGTATGGCTTGCTGCGTAGACCGCGCCCATGGCACCTTGGCCCAGCCGCCCCAGCAACTGATAATCCCGAATCCGGCGGCCCGCCCCTTGGTCATTATCGATCTCGACAGAACGGGAAGACCGTGACTGCATCGCCAAGTTTTGCAAGGCACTGACGAAAGCTTCGCATTCCAATTCGTGGTCGAAGCGTGTGTCCACTGCAGTTCCGGTCGCGCAGGCGAGAAATCCCGCGTCTGGGAAATCCGCGATGGTTTGTTCGCAATCGGCGCACGTATCCAGGTGCTCTGCGATCGCATCCGCCTCGTCATCGGCGAGATCTCCCGACGCCCAGCGGTTGAGTGCATCGCGTGGTGGACAGTCCTTTGAACTCATGTTCTCAAGTCCGCTTCTGACCCTTGGAATCTTTTAGTTGAAGCGACCCATCGGGTTGTGCGCGCCCCAAGTCGGACAATTCTCCCGCCCGTTATCAGTATTCCGCAGCAGCGCCACGATACCTCATCGTTTGGAGTTGTACTCCGAACATCTTCTCAAGACGGAGTGCAACTTCACCCTTTAGAACGATCGAATGCGGTGAGACACTGGCCCTGGATGCTAACCGGGACTCTTGACCACTGCCAGACCCGGAAAATCGTCACCCAGCAACGCGCGTAACTTCTTCGTGACACGGAATTTCGCTTGGCGAACGGCTTTCGCGGTCATGTCCAGTTCGTCGCCGATGTCCTGCGCCGGCCGACCTTGGACGGCCATGTCCCAAAAGGCTTGCCAAGTTCGTGGGTCGAACTCCGATTTCAGGATCTCGATGGCGTTTTGCAGCAAAAGCTGTTGAGGCGACAGTCCGGCGACGCTCTGCGGCTCTTGCGATGACATTTCCAGCCGCTGAATGTTCTGGTTGTGTTCCGTACCGCCGCAACCGATCGGTTGCCGCTTTACCGATCGCAGATGATTCAGGGCTTCCAGCCGCGTGATCCCCCACAGCCAGGAGCGAAACGCGCCGGACGATTTCTTACCCGGCTCGAACGTGCTGAGCTTTAACAACACCACGCGAAACACTTCCTGGCCGACGTCTTCGACATCGTCCGGCTGCAGCCCCAGATTGCGGCACCAACTGTAGACGATCGGTCCGTATAACCGCGTGAACAGACTCCAGGCGTCCTGGTCGTCGTTCTGGACTCGGCTCAGCAATGTCAACGAAGTTTGGACGCTGCCTTCTTGGGGCATGATGAGCAATCGTAAGAATCTTGATGAAGTGGGCTGAGTCAGACTCGCTTGCCTAGTATAGCTCCACCCGCGACCCAATGCGACCTTCTTTCGCAACCCTCTGCTGGCGTGTGGCTTACGACGATTCCTGCAGGGGCGGCAACGCCATCATCCCCGGGAGCGGGACGGCCGCGCGTGGCGCTGCTGCGGAAAGCCATTGTGCCGGAGCCAAATCGACACCGCAGTGCTGCAAGATCAATCTTTCCCCAAGTTTTCCGTTGCGATCCGATATGAAATACAAAAAACGTTCGAGCTGGCGACAAGCCTTTCGCAAATCTCCTCGAAGCCATGTTCGTCGCCGCCTGCGACTGTTCGAGCCGCTGGAAGCACGAAATCTGTTGACGACCTACGTTGTTAACACACTTTTGGAGTCTCCCAATGACGGACTGGTTTCCCTTCGTGAAGCAATCGACGCCGCATCCAACAAGCCGTCCGAAGCCAACAATAGCGACACGTTTGCCGGTGAGTATTTTGATGAGATCAGATTTGCCAGCGAGTTGTTCGCCAATGGTCCGATTACGTTGGTACTTAGTGACGTATTGTCGGTGCAGCCTAGCTTAGACGGTTTTCGGCAAGAGAGCATCTCGATCGTTGGACCAGGTATGGACCAACTAACGATCACAGCAGCGGCGGACAAATCGATCTTCTCGGTGGGCAATGGGACGTTCAACTTGTCGGGTGTCACACTGACTGGCAGTTCACGAAATGCAATTGAGTCGCAGGTTAATCAAGCCGGCGACTTCATTCCGTCGCACATCACTGTCGAAGATGTTCGCATTGCAAACAATCCCGGTCGTGGGATTCGCCATTTGAGTGGAACGCTGGCAATCACGAGATCAATTATCGCTGACAACGGCCAGGGTACGTTAACGGATCCAGTTGATGCGGCCCATGGTGGAGGAATTTACGTCGGTTCCGCCAGTGTCACCGTTATCGAAGACTCGGAACTGACTCGCAACCAAGCGGTCAGCGGAGGTGCCCTGGCCAACATCGGTGGCAATCTCTCTGTGATCCGAAGCGTGTTGAACGAAAATGTAGCCACTGAAAATGGTGGAGCGTTATACGTGACGGATTCGCAGGATTCGAACGTATCCAACTCGCGGACAATCATCATTGAATCTCAAATCACAGACAACACGGGGAATGCGGGAGGGGGACTCTTTGGGGTTTCAACAAGCGACGCAGATGACTATCTCCTGGTTGGTGAAAGCGTGATCGCGGGTAATGATGCTGGCGATGCGGGTGGAGGCGTCTTTCTCGAAGGTATGGACGCTTCGATTCGCAACACAACCGTTGATTCAAACTCCGCTGTTTCAGGGGGTGGTATCCGAAGCACGACGGGAACCCTCACCGTTAGCGCTACGGCGATCACCAAGAACACAGTGACGGGCGACGGCGGAGGGCTGGCGCTCGATGGCAGTGGTTCATCGATCACGGCCAGTATCATCAACACGACGATCTCGGGAAACCGTGCAGACGGATCGGGAGGTGGCTTGTCGTATTCGGCAACGGTAGGCTCGACGCTTCAGGTGATAAATGTCACGGCAACCGGAAACGTTTCCGATGCGGATGGAAACGATACGGGTGCTGGTGGCGGTTTGTCTTTGGGCGAACTGAGTCCTCCTACGACGACGTTAATCAATACGCTGGTCGCGGGTAACTTTGGTGTTCGTCCCGACATCGACTTGGTGACTGGGACGTCAATCACCAGTGCCAGTCGAAACAACCTTATTGGCGATCCCAGTTCCGCAGGCGGACTACAAGACGATCCTCATAAATCAGGTCAACGAAATCTTGTTGGCAATGACGGCAAGCCCTGGTCCATCGACCAGATCCTCGCCACAGACCTTTCGACGGATTTGGGGGGAAATACCGCGATCCATAGCCTGAAGTTGGACAGTCCTGCAATCGACGCTGGAGTTGACATCGAGTCGTTAAACTTGCCACATGTATCGCCATTGGTTTTGGCGGCAGATCAGCGGGGCTACCCGTTTCGTCGTGCGGTCAATCGATTCACGGTTTTCGCAGAAGCAAATCCGGTTGACATTGGTGCCGTAGAGAGTCAGTTTCGTCCGATCTTTACGTCAAGTGAATTAGTTGTGTCGACGTTAGTCGATGAGAGCGACGGCGATTATTCCGTAGGCGATCTCTCGCTCCGTGAAGCCATCGAGATCGCAAATCTGTCCAGCGAACGCGTCGGAATTCGATTTGCTCCGGACCTGATTAATACGGAAACGGAAACGGGTTCGAGCTTCACCGCATCCGTGCTATCTCTCAGCCTGGGTCCGATTCCGATCAACTGGAACGTCGCGATCACGGGACCAGGTTCCCATCTCTTGCATATGAGTGGTGGTGACACTCAGCGCTTGTTCGAGATTGGCCCACTTGCCGACGTGATAATATCTGGTCTCACACTCAAAAACGGACATTTCGCCGGCATCGCTCGCGGAACGGGAGGTGGCGGGATCTTAAACGAAGGCAATCTCCTCGTTGACAACGTGGTCTTCAAAGACAACAACACCGAAAGCGATGGTGGCGCAATCCTCAATCGCGGTTCGCTGACAGTTCGCGCCAGCGATTTCCTTGCCAATAAAGCTGGAGCTGGCACATCTGCACGTTTCGCTGGAGCAATTCACAACGTTGGCGATGCCGAAATTGGCCCACGCGTCTTATTTGAGGGGAACGAATCATACAACGGTGGCGCGATCTTCAATGAAGGCACGATGACAATCGTTGAGTCGTTGATCAAAGCCAATAAGGCAACCGAGGGAACTGGCGGCGGGATCTACACGAGAAGCGAGTTTCGAGGGGACCAAGAGCGTGACCTTGACAAGCTACTATCGAGGTTTAACATTCGCCGCAGCACGATCGAAAACAAAGAAGCCTTAGTTGCGGGCGGTGGTATTCGCGCCGATGGACCGCTGTTCATTTACGACTCGACCGTTAATGGAAACAAGGTCAACCCTTCTGGAAGTGCAATTGAATTTGTCGCGACAGGAGGTGGAATACAGGCAAATACGTCGAACCACGACGAAATCCATATCGAACGAACTACGATTTCTAATAATGAGGTCAGAGGCGTTGAAGTCATTGCGGGAGGTCTGGGGCTATTGCCCGGAGACCCAGGCGTGCGCGATCAGCTAGGCCCAGGCCCCATTTCTGTTATTAGTAGCACGATTTCCGGCAATAAAGTGATTGCTGGAGGAGGTGCCGGGAGCAGTAATCGCGCATTTGGTGGCGGTGTCTTTGTTCACGCCGCGGATCGTAGATTCGACAACTATTCTTTTCCCGCGATCATCGATAGCACGATCGCATTCAATTCAATCGAGAACAACGAATCTCTGTCCGGCGCTGGCATTGATATATTCGTCGATGGGGGACTGCGACTGACTAACAGCATTGTGGGTGACGATGATTCCGAAACCGGTCAACTTGGCCGCGCGGAACTCTTTGTGAATACGACGTTCAAAGTATTTCACGAAGAATGCGTTACGATTAACATACCCCCCGTGCCGCCATTCACGTCTTGCACACCACCGCAGCGCGCTGGTGAAGTGTGGCTCAAGGATAATGTGATCGCATCGTTCTGGACAGACGATGCAAGTGCGGTTAAGAACTCGACCGGCACAGCAACCGTAACGGTAACAACAGAGCTTCCAAAACTAGCGCCCTTGAGCATTGCAAATGGCGGTCCAACCGCAACACATAAGATCGGCATCGACAGCCCAGCGCTCGACCACGGAGATCGATTGGGGTTGGTCGATCAGCGTGGTTTTCCGGTCACGGCGCAGAACGACACCGATGTGTCTGGCATCGGAGACAGCGGTTCCTACGAATCAACTCGTGTGATTACTGAATCCTTTACCGCGGCCACCATCGGTGCCAGCCAATTCCACTCTGGCGATGCGTTCATCATCGGAGCAGGTTTCGACGATGGCAGAAATGATCCATCACTTTCGAACGAACCCATCTTTAGGGGATTTACATTTGACAAGACGTTTACAGTAGGGCCGGGAATCGACGAAGATCCGATCTTCGGCACCGAATGGGGAGCGGATGCGACAGCATCGATCAAGGGGCGAGCTGGCGTTGAGCTAGGCTACTACGTGAACTCGGGATCGGTCGATACCTATTACGATGGCGAGTTCTCCTACACGGTCGGCCAACTTGGTAACGACGGTAATGTGTTTCAAATCGACACCACCGGAATCACCCTGACCGACGGAAGCCTTTACACCTTGTCACCACGATTTGGCGCGTACGTCGACGTCGTCTTCG
>JBGTHH010000068.1:0-3481 GCA_041746275.1 Pirellulaceae bacterium
CGATCTCATCGACGAGCAACATCGGCGGGCGGTGGGGAATGGCGGAAGCAATCTCTGGGGGTATCACCACGCGAACTCACAAAAACGAAGTGGAAATCTACGTAAACTTCGGCCATTCGATACGATTCACCGGCCCCCAACAACCCCAGTCGGCGCGCGTTCCCGTGGGCCATGCTCGCGTGTCGTCGCTACGAGTTCAAGGGTTGCGTGACGGCACCGGCCTGCTTCATCAGTAAAGCATCGATGTCGTTGGCGACGATCACTCCATAGTTGATGGCCCCCAGCCAGCCGGACATGATGATGCCGACACTCCCCGCGTGGTACATCCCCGTAACTTGTTCGGGCAAGGCGCGACTGACAGCCAGACCCTCGAACTTCGTGCCGAAACTCGAACCGGCCACATGCTGCGTGTAGTGCTGGAAGGTGCGAGGCGTGGAGGCTTCGACATGCGCCAGACGCTCGCGAATCCTCGGGACATACTTCTCGACCGCGTCCAACGTGGTCTCGATCAAGTCCTGTTTGCTCGCTTGATATTCCTCGTCGGAGAGCCGAGCCCAATCGTCGTAGTGCGCGTTCGTGCTCGATACGAGTAACGTGCGGGGGCGTCCCTCGGGACGTGTTCGTGGGTAATAAAACGAATAGGTTCGGCTGGTGATATCGCGACTCAGCAGCAAGTCCGTGCGAAATTCCGGGGCCGTCGAACTGAACAACAAATCGCCAGTCGACTCGTCAATTTCCTCACCTGGTTTCAACGCCATGTAGACTTGCGTGCTCGAGCTATTCAACCGCACTTCACGAGCGTCGTCGACAAACTTCCTGTCCAGCTTGTCTTCGCCGAGCAGGCGGAAGATCGTGGCGCGAAGATTCGCGTTGGACAGCACCGCGCGGGTCTTGATCGTGCGACCGTGAACTTGCACACTTTCGACGCGCCCCTGGTGGACGTGAACCTTCTCGACGTCGCAACGGATGCGAATATCGACGTGGTTCCGCCGCAACTCTTGTTCCATCAAATGCACCAGCCGGTCGGTACCACCCTCGAACGTAAAGACTCCCTTGGACATGAAATTCGAGAATACGATGCCAGAGGTGATCGCGGGGTCCTCTAAGGTCGAACCGTTGGCGTAGACGATCGGCTCCATCAACAATCGATGGACATCCTCGCGACCGGGGAAAAACTTTTCGAACAGCTCGCCGGTCGTCATTCGCTGATCGTCGTAGAAATTCATGCCCCGCGCGGTGTCGAAGAACTGTTGCACGCGTTCGGGAGCGATCCGAAATTGCTCCGTCAACAACTTCGTGAAATCCTCGCGGTTGTACGTCGTGGTCAGTGAGAACATCGGGTTATCGAAGCGGATGTTCTTCAACTGGACGATGGAGTCCGAAATCTCACTGCTCCAGTAACGCCGACAGCTCTTGATCATGCCGTAGGGGAAGCCGTGCAGCGACACATCAAAGATGTGACCTCCCGGCCGCTTGAACCAAGTCGCCATGCCCCCTAGCTTGTAATGCTGATCCAGCAGTAGCACCGAGTAGCCCGCGCGTCCCAGAATGTTCGCTGCGGTGAGCCCCGCCAAGCCACTGCCGACGACGATCACGTCGTAAGCGTCCTTCGTATCCTTCAAAAAGTCTTTCGGCATATCGCGCGCGATCCGCTTAATCACGTAAACAATGTTGGTTGGCGATGGAGATTCCGCTAACGATCGACCCAATGATACCAACAAAGCCTTGGTCGGTTCCGCAGAGGAATAGGTTGGGCAAGTGCGTCGTACCACTCAGCCGCTTCTCGGGAGCACCATAGACGGCACCGTTGTCATGCCAAGTGAAACGACGGATGGTCTTAGGCGTGAACATGTCCGTGGCGATGACGTGACCGCGAAAGTCCGGCATGAATCGCACGGCGGATGCGATGCTTCGATCGTACCAACGCAGCTTCTCCAGTTGGTATTGTTCGTCCGGCAACGACATCCAGCGATTGCAATCCGCGATCGACGTGATGCGAATCACTCCGTCCGGCAAATCTCCGTCGGACTCGGCATACAAGTAATTATTGGGTGAACAGATCACCCCGGTACGCAGGTCGCATAACTCCTGCTGAGGCCGCTGCCAGTGGAACTTGTCCGAGTCGTTGAAGAAGACGATGGTGCGATCGAAGCCCAGTTGCTGGGGAGGTTTGTCCAGAATCGAAATCGATTCCGTAAACGACATCTGGCCCGCTTGCCGTTGATCGACCTCGGTGATGTCGTCACACAGACGCAAGGTCTCGACCAAGCCCGCCGAGGAAAGAATCCGCCGGGCCGCGATCTCCTCGCCACTGTCGAGCACGACACCGACCGCGCGGGTCCCATCGACCTTGATCCGCTCGACGCCACTACGCAATCTCAATTCGCCTCCCAGCGAACGAAAGCGACGCACCAGGTTTTTCAGAATCAGTCTCACGCCGGCGAAGGGCCGGGCAAACCCCTCCATGAAGATGCTGCGAAACATAATGCAGAACTGGCCAAAGTCCATGTCGTGTTCGCGGGCATTGCCATACCACATCAAAGGACACAATAGCATTTCGATCAAGAGCGGCTCGCGGAAAATGCCGGCCAGCACCTCGCGTGTCGACCCGCCGAAGTTAAGTTCATCCAGATCATCGTATTCGATGATGCGCGACAGCAACTGCTGAAAGGCGTCCTTCTCGGATGGGAACTTGCTGGCAATCTCCGCTTCCAGCAGTTCCAAGCCGTTGCCGAACCGCAGTTGCACATGTGGAAACGCGATCGTGGAACCGATCTGCGGCGCGAGCGCGAAATCCTCCCACTGAAAGCGGAGCTGACGCAGGAGCCTCGCCAGCGGTCCCTTTTTAGCACCCTTCGGGGTGAAATTCGTGACGGCGTGCAAACCAACGTCGTAGTCCCGTCCGCCCAAGCGATAGAAGGAGTTCAGGCCGCCAATCGTATAGTGGCGTTCCAGGATGCAGACACGCTGATCAAAATGCGCCAGCCGAATTCCCGCGGCGAGCCCCGACATTCCCGCGCCGATGATGAGTGTGTCGTACATGGCTCGATGTCAGTCTCTCGCATGGGTCGCTAGGCGATCGAGACCGACCACCGTTCGCCGCCAGCGCCCTAAGCCCTTTGCAGATCCTTCATCAGCGGAGTCAGGTAATTGACGGTGCTTTGCATGCTGGCCAATTCGCCATAAGCTTCCTCGGGAACTTGCACGCGATGTCGCTTGCGCAGCTCCATCACGATATCCAGAAAGTCCATGCTGTCGAGTTCGAGTTGCTCGCGAAACGACACCTCGTCCTTCAAATCACCCAGGTCTTCATCGGGAGCGATATCGGAAAGGATGTCGAGGATTTCTTCGCGGATGTCGGCGGGGGTCATGTGTGTCTCTCTCCTGAGGCCAAACTCACCTTGAAAGGGTCAGCCCCTTTTTGCACAGGCTGCTAAATTCGTTCAATGATTACGACTGAATTGATACCCAACATGCCAAA
>JBGTHH010000069.1:0-3848 GCA_041746275.1 Pirellulaceae bacterium
GCGATGGCCGCGATGGTGGACCCGACCATTGAACGACTATTGAGTGCCGCGACGATTTGGGAACTGGCGATCAAAGTCGGCCAGGGGAAGATAACCTTGTCGATGCCGTACGGGCGGTGGATGGAGAGTGCCATTACTGACTTTAATCTGACCATTCTGCCCATCACGGTGGCGTACGCAGAAAGGCAAGCCAGCCTACCGCACCACCACAAAGATCCCCTTCGACCGCCTGATCATCGCCCAGGCACTGGTGGATGGGATTTCGGTGGTTAGTGTGGACGTGGCGTTCGATCCGTATGGTGTTACGCGGATCTGGTAACCATGGGAAGGAAGTGGTTTCTGATCCCAGGAAATTCAGGACGCCATCGCCGCGCGCGGTTGGTGCTGATCGTCGGGCCAATAGCTGCCATGCCGGCTTAAGCGGTGAATGGTGAATAAAGACAGGCATCTTTCGAAACGATGGCTGGGAACACCCATCAATATCTATCATGACCGGGCGAGAAGGATGGGTGTCCCCTGAGGTCTCTACCCTGAGGTCTCCACGTTACGCGGGGCAGTAGATCAATCACGCCCATCAGGCCGAATTGTTCTAGCGGTGGACTTTCATAATCAAATGTGCCAAGATTATGACACTGTTGGCGAACAATTAAAGGGGAAAGGGCGACATGCAACAAAACGACAACTGCTGCAACTGGGCGATCATCGCCAATTTAATCGCGCTCTTGGCCCTCTTTAATCAGAATTATAGAGCGAACGAGGATACAAAATCCTGGATTTCCGCGCTGCGAGCCGATCAAGACATGTTTAGCAGGCCGCTCGTTGCGTTTCACCCTGGCAGAACCAAAGTTTCGAACGCCAATGTCTCTTCAGCTTTCAAGCCGCTGCCAGATGCCGATCGCCTGAAGCTAGAAAACATAGGAGACAACACGGCGCTTAACGTTCGATTTAGCTGGTGGGTGGACTATACTCACGCGATGAAAGATGGCCAAGAAACGGTCAACCATTCATATAGACCTCTCAGCGAGCGTCGCGCGGACTTGCCCTTCAATTTGCGAGCAGGAGATCATACCCATGTTGCTCCACTGCCGGATTTTATGGGAGTACGCGTTGTTGGCGAAGGGGCTTCTTTTAAGTCAATGAGCGGCAAAATCAGCATCGAATGTGAGAATGTCAGCGGAGTCAAATATGTGATACTCCAGGAGTTTAGACTCACGTCCGTCCAAGGCGGTGCAATCCTTGAACTCGGAAAAGTCACCGTTCAACCAAGGTTGCCAATCCACGGCGAAGAAAAGTAACCGCCTTCGTGGCGTGCAGATTATTCAGTATGGCGGTGGAACCCAATTCACAAAGGCAGTTTCATGCTGGCCGAGATCTCAAAGGCGACTGGGTGGCACGGGCGACAACAGGGTGCCACTTGGGCTTTTTGCCAGTGCTCCTAGGATTGATGGGCGATCTGAACGCCACCTTCGGCAAGCAATTCAGCAGGCGGACGGCTCAGTCTCGGCAGGGCCAAGTCGACTACGTTGTTGAAGTAGAACCGACACCATGTATTCGCCAATCTTCGAACAAAAGATTCGAGGAGCGATACGCAAGTCCATTCTAGCCATGTGAAAATCCCTTTAAATGGATTAGGTGTTCGGCGGAACTAATGCGGTATAAGCGGTTTTGAGCCAAATGACGACATCGGTACGTAGCTGTGTCGCGGTCTGCAGCAAGTCATCCGCATCTTGTCCACTGACGACGCCAATTCGCTCGTAAACAGCTTGACCACGCAGACGCGAGCATCGTTCGATGTGGTCTGCGGTTTCGGACCACTTTTCACCCAGCGTGTACCGCAACGAATCTATCCCATGCTTGTGATGTCCCTGACCTTTCCGTACCCGATACCCGGTTGCTCTCAAGGCGAGCATGCACAGTTGGAGTGCCGCATCATAGGCGTGTTGGAATCGGCCGTCCGCGCTCAAACCCACGACTTGCGCGTCCGCCAAGTCGCGATCGACAACCTGTAGCAACTGTTGAATCTCGACTACACCGACTTCATCCTGTTGAAGCCAGCCGTTCCGCAACCATAGTTCTAAACTCATCCTCTAATTCCTTCCGTGACATTCCTTTCGGCCAAATCGGAATTTTCTCGCGTCGAGAAACGTCCAGTACAAAAGCGTCGCCAGATTGGTACTTTCTTTGAATCTCGATTCGTGTATGCGGAATCGGGTTTATCCTGCGCCCGAGTGTCTTTTCGGCCGCGCGCAGCGGTGACGATAATGTTTTCTGGCTGACGTCTCCGATGATCATAAGGTCAATGTCACTCTCCGGTGTCTGGCGTTTGCGTGCGGTTGATCCAAAGACGAACGCTAGTTCAACCTTATTCCCGATCGACTGGAGCGCGTCATATAGCACGTTCTCCAACCGCAGCCCACATCTCACTTCTCGGGCCGTTGTGATCGCGACTAAGCTAGTAAGCGCATGCGGGCATGGGTCGTCAAGGTTCATGAGGATAGTCTGGACTTTCTCAATCATCTCATGATCCCACTCCACTAATTCATTCGCCAGCGAATCCGCCAGTTCCTGAGCGGCGACCCTGCGCAATTTGGATTCCCCATTGACGTTCAGGCATTCTTCAAAAAAAGCACTGACATTGTCGTCCTTCCCAATTCGTTCCTCCAAGGCCCAGGCGCACGCCGCTTTGAGGTTATCCGGTGTGTCTTCGCCTCGGGCCACGCTGAGCAATGCATTTGCCACTCGCTCATCTGACGCCGCAACCTTTCTAAGTCCGCGCGCCGCGCCTATACGCAGTGCTTCGGACGTTTCCGAACCCAACATCCGCAGTAACTCGGCCGCCACTGCTGTGTCAGATACCGCGACACCTCGAAGGCTCGAGGCGCATGCTTGTCGAACGCGCACGTCCTCGTTGTTGCGACGCAATACACGAAAAAGAAGCGTTGAGTCACTAGTACTGGTTACTAATGCCTCAGCCGCCTCTGCCCGCAGTTCTGGTGTCATCTCCGATTCGACGAGCTTTCGCAACGCCCGGCGCGGAGAGGCATGTGTCTCGATCTGACGCCCTAACTCGTGGACCAGCAACTTTCGGAAACGCATACTCCGAGTGGTATCTTGCACGAGCGAACAAACGCTCTTGAACCATTTATCTGGATGTTCAAGTCGCAACGAGGCGTTGAAATAAACGATTGGCACGGGTCGGCCCGTGACTTGCACCGTGACTTCGCGAGCTGCGTCCTGGAAATCCCCCCCCAGATCACGCTCGACTTGCTCGAAGACTTCCTCCACATGTGCCGTCTGGTAAAGACACGCATACTCGTCCGGATCAAGCTCGCGCAGCGCCATTTCTAAGATGGCGTTTACTGCGTGCGTCGCCTCCGATACCAAACGCGTTCCTTCAAATGTATCTAAGACATCGAGTGCCTCGAATGTAACTCCGAGCCACTTCGACCTACCGAGCACCGTGAGCGATTGGAAAATGCCCGATACAAGTCGACGGTTCGGCACCGTCGCACCGTCGGACAAGCAACGCAAGGCGAGTATTGGCCCGCGGCGAAGGAGATCGCGACCGACTGGATCGGGATCATCTAAAATTGTGCTGATCATAGATTCGGCGACCGGCGGCGTCACTTTTGCCGCAACAAGACGTACGACCTCGGACCATTGTGGGTTGAAAAGGTAACCACGCAAATGATCGCTCACGTCCCGCGAGGTGGAGGTGTCCGCTTCATCGATCACACCCATTGCCGCAAAGTATTCTTGAAGCGTTCGATGAGAAAAACCGAATTGGTCTAGTCCTCGCTCCGCGATCAGACCCGTTCGTTCGGTGAGATACCGCAGAATGCGTTCCC
>JBGTHH010000070.1:0-2989 GCA_041746275.1 Pirellulaceae bacterium
GATCGAGGTCGTCATTCCGGCTGGCGTCCTTCTCGATGTAAATATCCCGCTGAGGGATGTACGCCTCGGGTTGGTAGTAGTCGTAGTAGCTGACGAAGTAATGGACGGCGTTGTGGGGAAAGAACTCGCGGAACTCGCCGAAAAGCTGCGCGGCCAGGGTCTTGTTATGGGAAATCACCATGGTCGGCTTTTGTACCGCCTGGATCACGTTCGCCATGGTGAACGTTTTGCCCGAGCCGGTCACGCCCATCAGCACTTGGTGGCTGCGGCGAGAGTGCAGACCGTCGACCAGCGCGGCGATTGCTTGCGGTTGATCGCCAGCCGGCTCATAAGGGGCTTCAATGCGGAATTCCACGGTCGATGTCCTCGCGAGGATACGGGAACGATGTTGAGCGAATCGGAGGGAGCAATCCCCGTCGGCTAGGTTCCCGCAACGGCGGGAGGCGTGGTGATGGGAAGTAAGAACGGACGCAGTCGTTCCAAGGTGCGCGGCCCGATCCCGTGGACGCGCAGCAGATCCTGATGGCTACGGAACGGCCCGTTGGTTTCGCGGGACTCGACGATGCGTTTGGCGAGGACCTCTCCCACACTGGGCAGCATGGTCCACTCTGGCCAGTCCGCCGTGTTGACGTCAATTTGGAAGGTGATGGTCGCGGGCGGTGCTTCATCGATATCCAGCAAGCGTCCTTGCAGTCCGCCGCGATAAACCCACGATGCCACGCACAACCCGAGTGCCACAGCGGTCAAAGCCGCAATACAGATTTGATCCGCGCTACGCCATCCCAGACCGCGCGCGGGCTCCAGATCAGACAGTTCCTGCTTCACGTCGGGTGCCCGCTAGGTTACGAAGTCGATAAGATGAAGTCGTCTGGTCACCAAAGAGGAACTTATGGCACGGAAAGATTTCACGCAAGTTGCCTGGGACGCGGAAACCATGGACGATTGCCGGCACTTGGTCCGACTCGCCGTACGTGAAGACCTTGGTCGGGGCTACGACTTGACCACGCTCGCGCTGGTTTCTCGCGAAGCTCAAGGGTCCGCGTTGGTGGTCGCTCGCGAGGCGGGCGTCGTCGCGGGGTTGCTGGCGGCGGAATGTGTGCTCGACGAGATGCGGGCCTCCGTGACCTGGCAAGCCCTGGTCGCGGAGGGAGCCCAAGTCGCCCGCGGAACGGCTGTGGCCCAGTTGACCGGTCAAACCCGAGATTTGCTGACCGTCGAACGGCCGGTGTTGAACTTCCTGGGAAAGCTCTCCGGGATCGCGACGTTGACTCGGCGCTACGTCGAGGCGGTGGCGACCACTTCCGTGAGAATCTACGACACACGCAAGACCACTCCGGGTTGGCGACGTTTGGAGAAATATGCCGTGCGTTGCGGAGGTGGTACCAACCATCGGACCGGCTTGTTCGATGCCATATTGATCAAGGACAATCATCTCGCCCAAGGACAGTGCGATGTGGCCAACGCGATTCGTATCGCGCGGGACTTCCTGGTGCGGCATGGCGCAGAGCATCCCGAAGTAGCGGGAGCCATCGTCGAAGTGGAAGTGGATACGCTCGATCAGCTTGACGCCGCGCTCACCGCGCTGCCCGATATTGTGTTGCTCGATAACATGACTTGTGAGGCGCTACGCGAGGCGGTTCGCCGGCGTGATGCCGCTGGGGTTGATACGGAGCTCGAAGCCTCGGGCGGCATCCATCTGGACTCCATTCGGGCGGTGGCGGAGACCGGCGTCGAGCGGATCAGCGTCGGAGCCCTAACTCACTCGGCGATTTCCCTCGACCTAGGGCTCGACTGGTGCTTCTGACCTGACATAGGTGGGTCATGTCGTTGATTTTGAAATCGGGGTGGAATCGACCAGTGGGAATTTGCCTACCTACTGAAAATGAGCTAGGTTTGCATCATAAGTATCGAGTTCCGCAACTGAACACACTTCAACGAGTGAGACCGCCGAGAATGAATCGGACCCTTCGATTCTTGAGCAGCGACGACGGCGCGACGGCGGTGGAATATGCCGTGCTGTTGGCGGGCATTATAGGAGTCCTGATTGCGGGGATCACTCTCGTAGGTGGCGAGACGCTCAACTTCTGGCAGAACAACGGGACCGAACTGGACACGGCCTTACAGAATGCGGCCGGGGGCAGTTAATCCCCACGATCGCGCCCACTTCACCCAACGACCACGCGTTTAGAGTGGCACGCCATCCCAGCGGACAAAAGCCTCGAGCGCGAAGAACTCCGGCAAGCCGATTTGGTTGTAACGCGACGCCGTCCCTTTGTTGCGGTCCTCGGCGCGCTGCCAGAACTCACGGGGATCGGCACCAGGGAATAGAGCTTCATCCTTCTGGCTCTCGTGCATAAAGATCGCCTCGCGTTTCAACTGCAGGTCGCCCGGGCTCAACGGTACCGCAATGTCGATCTCATCCAACGCGTACTCTTGCCAGGCTCCACGATAGAGCAACACATCGGGGCGACTTCCGTCTGTCTGTTCGATCTCCTGTAAGGCCAGAAAGATCGCTTCGGCACACACGCGATGCGTGCCATGGGGATCCGACAAATCACCCGCGACATAGATTTGATGTGGTTGAATCCGCTCGATGAGTTCGCGGATGATCGTCACGTCTTCGCGGCCGATCGGCTTCTTGTCGACGGCTCCCGTGCGATAGAACGGTAGATCGAGGAAGTGGAGGTTTTGTTCCTGGCAGCCAATGGTCAGCGCGCCGGCCTTCGCCTCGCTCCAGCGGATCAGGCCCTTGATCTTCAGGACCGCTTCGTGATCGAACTGTCCCGGTACCTTGTTGGCTAGCGAGCGATGCACGAGCGATTCAAGTTCGGTCGACTTTTGTTCGTCGATTCCAAACAAACGATTGTACTCGGTCACCATATCTGCCACGCGCCGCGCATCGTGATCAAACACCGCGATGTTTCCGCTGGTCATATAAGCGATGTGCGTCTCGTGTTGATCCACGACCAACCCAATCAGCGTTCCACCC
>JBGTHH010000071.1:0-6640 GCA_041746275.1 Pirellulaceae bacterium
CTCGCTCCGCGATCAAACCTGTTCGTTCGGTGAGATAACGCAGTATGCGTTCCCCGGCATCCTTGGCCTGCTCAATCTCGAATCCCAGTTTCTGTTGCAAGCAATCTTGGACGCGATCAGTGATCCACCACCTCGCTGCCAACGTCCGATCGTTCCTTTGCATTGCTAATGCCAAGTCCGACAGGAGCCAGCCGAACTCGCGCGCATCCAAGTCAATGTCCGAGGTCTCATCGAATACCTCTGGCGACTGTTTGGTACTCTCCCAAGTTTCCAGGAATACCTCGACCACCTTGGCGTATAAATCAACACGACGGCGGGGAAGCGCCCCGCCTCGCGACTCGTTCAAAAGAGCGAGGATTGTGAGTACCAACGGATTCGAAGCCAACGCGCGGACCCTTGAGTTTCCAAAGATGGCACTGGAAAGCGATTCCTTAGCTTTCGCCTCTGTCCCCCCGAAAACCTTCGGTAAGAGTTTTGCCCACTTCGCGACGAATTCCGTCAATTGCTTTTGGCCGTAACCAAGTAACCGAACTACTGAGAACCCCAAGTCTGTCCACGGAGATGCCTCAAACCCAACACGCCGCGATGTGAGTATGAAGCGGTTTCGCGGATACGCCTTAATGAACCTACCGATCGCTTCAACAAGCCCCGCGCGTCGATGTTCGTCGCCAACTTCATCCAGTCCGTCTAGTAAGACAAGACAATGCGATGTGTTGTTCTCCAGCTTGGCGCGCAACTCGTCCTCGATGTGAGGACAGCCGCGTTTCGCCGTAATGCTTACAGTGAACTTCAGTAATTCGGTCTTTGGATCGATTTCGAGTGCTCGAGAAAAATCTGCCAGCCGGATGTAGAGCGGGGTGATATAGGCTTTGGCGTCGGCACCGGATAGCTTTCCGCACGCGGCACGATAAGCCAGCCATCGCAGTAAAGTCGTCTTGCCGTTGCCAGGATGACCGACAACAACGAGTCGGTCCAGCTTGAGAATGATCTCACTTGCCAATGCCTTCTGAGGTTGTGATTCCCGCCATCGAGTAGCCTCATCGGGACCATCGCACTCACTTTTTTTCCCCTCGTCGGTGCCAATGACGTCCGGCTCGACAAATACATCCTCGATTTGCTGGCGCTGGAATTGGGGCATCCCCATGCCCCGGAAGTCGACGAAGCGGTGCTCCTCGGCAACCCAATCCAAATACTGCCGATGGCGACCGTTCGCAGCCAGTTCCGAGATATCGATCGCCAACCCCTTGGCCAATCGGGAAATCGTCTGATGGCGCACGGTCGCTCGGTCCCGGGATAGGAGACGACTGACTTGAGCGCGAGATACCCCAGAACGGTTCACAAGTTCCGCGTGTGTAAGCCCTTGCGATTCCATTTCCGAACGCAGCCGACCAACATCCACTTCGGTTGGCATGTAACATTCTCCCATAATGAAACGATGTCGTTTACTTAAAGATACTTTGATAGCATCATTTCGTCAATCCAGATGCATCACACTTGTTTAAAATGATGCGCTCTCGGCGAGTCAACGGCTTCATTGACACTGAACAGCAGACAATTTCCGAGGCGGGAGTCACAACGAAGTCAGAATCTCGCTTCGAGCCACTGCTTGCAATGATCGTAGTGTATTCCGGAGACGGGATCGTAACCGCAGAGCAAGCGGCGTTTCAGATTACGATAGGATTTCTCGGATGACCTTGCCATGGACGTCGGTTAAGCGTTGATCGCGGCCGCCGTGGCGGAAGGTGAGACGCTGGTGGTCAAGTCCCATTTGATGCAGGATGGTGGCGTGAATGTCGTGGATTGTGGTCGGATGTTGGACGGCGGCATTGCCGAACTCGTCGGTTTCCCCATACGCGAAGCCGGGTTTGAACCCGCCGCCCGCCAGGAACAGCGCGTAGCCGTTGACATGATGATCGCGCCCGCAACCGTCCTTGACGACGGGCGTATGCGGAGTGCGTCCCATCTCGCCAGCCCAGAGCACAATCGTCTGATCCAGTAAGCCACGCTGTCCCAAATCGATGATCAACGCGGCTACCGCTTGCTCGGTGATGCGGGCATTCTTCTCGTGATTCACCTTCAGTTGACCGTGCTGGTCCCACGGTGAGTTGTTGCCGTCGAAGCTCGGGCAAGTGATCTCGACAAAGCGGACTCCAGCCTCCACCAACCTGCGGGCGCGCAGAGCTTGCGTGGCATAAAAACGTTGATACTCATCTTCGACGTCGACACCATACAGTTGCCGAATGTGCGCCGGCTCGGCGCTGATATCGGCGATCTCGGGCACGGTGCTTTGCATGCGAAAGGCCGTCTCGTAGTTGGCGATCGCGGCCTCGATCGTTTGTTCGTCGGATGTCCGCGCGGCGAACGCGCGATCGATTTCGCCAAGCAGCGCGAGTTTCCGCCGCTGCGCGTCGACGCTGTCACTGGGAATAATGTTATCCACCGGCGTCCCTTTGGCTCGCATCATCGTCGCCTGATGGCTCGCGGGGAGAAACGAGCTGCCGAAATTCTCCAGCCCGCCATTGGGTACCCAGTCGTTGTTCAGTAGCACATAACCGGGCAGATTCGCGTTCTCAGTGCCCAGTCCATACGACAGCCAAGCACCGATGCTGGGGGCTTGGCCCACGATGCGTCCGGTATGTAGGAGCAGGTTCTGTTGTCCATGCAACGGCAACTCCCCAACCATGGACCGCACCACGCAGAGTTGATCCGCGATCCGCGCCAAATGAGGAAACAAGTCGCTGACCCACAATCCGCTGTCCCCTCGCTGCCGAAACTCCCAAGGCGAACCGAGCCACACGCGACTTGGTGCCGATTGCGACCTTTTGGAAGTCCAGCGTGATCCGATCGGTTGGCCTTGATGCTTCGTCAACATCGGCTTGTAGTCAAACGTATCGACATGGCTGGGCCCGCCGTCCATGAAACAGAAGATGACATTCTTTGCGCGGGCCGGAAAGTGTGGGGCGGCGGAGGCGGACTGGGAAAACAGTCCCTGTGCCGCCAGCCAACCGAATCCAGCCGATGCCTGCTGCAGCAAACTTCTTCGCGTTAAAGGCGCGGGCCAAACACCAGCGTGATGGCAGGGTGACGAAGCGAATACGCGTGGTTGGTCGTGCATAGCATTCACCATCAGCGGTAGTAGAGGAATTCCTTGGCATTGAAGAACGTGTGCGCCACCTGAGCCCACGCGGTGTCATCGCGCATGATCTCCGTTCCGGTCGCGAATGTTCCCAGCAAATCGGTCCAGAGGTTCAGTTCGGCTTCTTGCGGCTCACGTCCAAAAGCCGTGATAAACATGCTAGTAATACGATCTTTCGGATCGACATGGGGACTCCGAACCAATTCCTCGGCCCACTGCCGCGCGAGCGAGGTGACCAAGGCATCGTTCATCAGCAGGAGCGATTGCGTGGGCACGCTGGTGACATTCCGCTTCCCCGTCGGCAATTTCAAATCGGGAAGGTCAAACGCGTTCAGGAACTGCGGCGGAGCCATGATCGACATGGTCAAGTACAGCGAGCGGCGACCCGCACCATCCAACGGACCAGAGAAGAGACGCTTGGCACCATCCTCGACAGCTCGGTGCGGATTGATTGGACGCCCGAACAGTTGCGAATCCAGGCGACCCGAAACCATCACCAGGGCGTCGCGAATGGCCTCGGCCTCCAGGCGACGCGTCGGGTAGTGATGTCGCAGACGATTCGCCGGGTCACGTTCGTGAGCCTGCTCGCTGACTTGGCCCGACTGACGGAACGTTTCGCTCAGCACAAGTTGTCGCACGAGTTGTTTGGTTGACCAATCGTGACGAACGAAGTCGCGAGCCAACCAATCAAGTAGCTCGGGATGGGATGGTCGATCGCCCAGTCGTCCGAAGTCATCGGGAGTATTGACCAGCCCCGCTCCAAAAATCCACTGCCAGACGCGATTCACATAAACGCGAGCGGTCAGTGGGTGTTCGGGATGCAGCAGCGACTCGGCCAGTTCCAGGCGTCCGCTTCCCTCGCTACTGGCGACATCGTGGCGTCCGGCAAACATTTGCAGGAAGTCTGGCATCACCAATTCGCCTAACGCATCGACATTGCCACGGACGTTGAAGTGCAGTCCCACCTTGACGATCTCGCGTTCGTCCATGCTGTTGACCGCTCGAGGATAGGACAAGCTCTGCTCGACTCGACGATACTCGTCGACCAACTGGGTCAGCGCCGTGCCCGGTTCGTGTTGGTTGGGGAGGAGTTTGTTGGCGAGCAGCCAGTCGAGCACGCGAACATCTTCCGGTTGTGCTTGCCCCGCGCACCAACGCCGCACGGCACCGGACAACCAAACGTCGACGCGTTGCTGGGCTTCGCTCCAAGATTTCGGTGGCTCGCCATCGTACAGCGTCGCGAACGCATCGAGCATATCTTGCGGCGCACCGGCCGTCTCGTGTGCTACGATGCCCGTGACGCTGAGCCAACTTCGTTTGTCATAGCCCGGATCGTGATTCGGCAATCCCGCCGCCAGTCCTGTACGCGGAGGAAAATTGGGATTGAGCGAGGCGGTGGCGAAATCGACCGTGACCTGCGTCACGCCATTTTGCAACTCGGCATCCGCAATGGTCTTCCACTGCGGCTCGGACTGATTCAAGAACGTGACCGTTTCGTTTTGGAAGGTATTCTGATCCTTGACCAAGTAACCGGCAAAGTCGCCCCCCGCGAGCTGCAGGCTGACGAACTTCCCTTGCACCTGATGCTGAGGCGGCATTCGCAACACGCCGGGCAGTTTCGATGACAAGGCATGAGTGTGAAAACCACGCGGTAGGAAACGCGTGATCACGGCGTCGCCTACCAACGCGACAAGCGGTGTCGCCGGTTCGACCCAACCCCGCGCCCAGCCCTCGCCTTCGCTGACCCAGCGTTCCGGCAAAGCGAGCTGAGCGAAATCGGCGACGACTTGAAAGGCTTCGTTGCTCTTGAATCGCGCGGTACGCGTCTCGGACCACTGTCGCGCCAAGTCGCTCCAAATCGCTTCGACATCTCCCGCGGCAGGCAGTAACTTGACCAACGGGTAAGCGATCTCCTCGATCTTCGGTGCGGCTGCGTCCGACGCTTCCAGCGGAACACGCCAAGCGTCGATTGGGAACGAAAGCGAGTTCCACCGCGAAGCCAGTTCCTGACGAATCGCCTCGCGCAACTCCTGCAGCCTTATGAGAGCCGCGTCATTCTTGCCCGGTGCATCCGCCGGTCGACTCACCCAGCGCGGCGTCATGAAGACGGCTCCGAGCGCGTAGTAGTCACGCTGCGACACGGCCTCGAGCTTATGATCGTGACAGCGGGCACAAGCGACGGTCGTGGCGAGAAAGGCTTTGGAGAAGGCATCGATCTTGTTGTTGACCATCTCCTGATGCACGCCGTTGAATTGCAGGCTGCTGCCGTGCCGATGTTCGCCCATGTGATAGAACATCGGGCCGATAATGCTTTCCTGGACGCCCAGTTCGGCATCCACACGCAACGGCGAAAGCAAATCTCCGGCTAGTTGTTCGCGGACGAGCGTGTCGAAACCGACGTCCTGATTGAAGGCCCGGATCAGATAATCGCGGTACTCATGCGAGCCCTTGGCGGGATTGTCCCACTCGTAGCCATACGTATCGGTGTAGCGGACAACATCCATCCAATGCCGAGCCAACCGCTCACCAAAATGCGGCGAGGCCAGCAGTTGATCAACCAGCCTCTCGTAGGCCGTCGCGGGATCGTGCTGCCAATGCATCAAAAATGTTTCGCGCTGCGTCGGCGTCGGCGGTAGCCCCGTCAGCACAAACGCCAGTCGACGCATCAAAACTTCCGGCTGCGCGACGGGCGCGGGAGACAGACCAGCCGTGTCTAGCGCCGACCACACGAAGCGATCGACCGGATGACCGGACCAACGCTGATCCGCAACGATCGGTGGTTCGGATCGGGAGAGCGGTTGGAGACTCCACCAATCGAGACGCTTTTGAAACTGCTCCGCCCAATCATCCGAGGTGGGTTGAGTCACCTCCGAGGCTGCGTGGCGAGGATCGATCGCGCCCTGCCGAACCCACTCGACCAGCGATGCTATCTCGTCAGCGGCGAGTTGCCCGTCGGGAGGCATCTGCAGATCTTTCTCCAAATACTGAACCGCTTGAATCAACAGGCTTCCTTCCGGCTGACCCGGCACAACTGCGGGACCGGAAGCACCGCCGCGTTGCCAACCGCTACGTGAATCCAAACGCAAGCCGCCCTCTTGAGCATCTTCCCCATGACAGTCCAAGCAGTGCGCGTGAAGCAACGGCCGTATGCGGGACTCAAAGAAAGCGACCTTCTCGACGGACTCGGCGGACAACTCCACGGGCGGATGGTAGACAAACTCGGGACTTCGCGACGGCGCGCTGAAAGCCAGACTGATCGGCGACTTCATCTCGGGCCCGCCGAGCACACGCACCGGTCCCGCGACGTTCGGTTCGTCGGTACTCCAAGCGGTCACTTGTCCACGCAGATTGGCGGCGTAGAGCAATTGGTCCGGGCCAATGGCCAATCCGATCGGCGTGTTCAGACCACCCGCCGCGCCCGCCCACTCGGTCGTCGTGCCGTCGTTTGCTTCCCCGCCGCTGGTACGCAGAATACGGTTGCCCGATGAGCTCCAGAAGGCGTTC
>JBGTHH010000072.1:0-4047 GCA_041746275.1 Pirellulaceae bacterium
TTGTTGGTGAGAAACAATGCCTCGGTGGGACAGCCGGTATAGGGCAAGCCGAGTCGATCGAGCAGTGCCGCAGCGAGATAGAGCAGTCGGTCGGTTTGATCGAGCGACTCGACCAGATTGAAGACGCAGTCGGGGCTAAGCTCACCCAATCGCTGTTTGGCATCGAGGAGATTCAAGGTACATGGCAGGGACGACGTGTGATGACCCAAGCGGGACAGCGCGGCACCGACGGCCTGAACCTGTACGAGGACATCCCGATCCTCGACCGTATCATTCGCCTCGACGGCATTGTGTAACACGACTACGCGCACGTCTTGCACTCCCGCCCACGAACATCGTCCAGGACCGTCTTTGCTGCTAGTTGAGCCGTTACGCCATAAGCGAAGCCGGTCGACGAGCGGGTGTAACTCGCCGCACTGCCGAGCTCAAGATTTGCTCGATCAGGTCAACGTAGGCTAATCGTTGTGCTGTGGCCAGCATCGGCAAGTCCGAATGCTCGGGATGCAAACCCGCCAAGGGATTCGCTTCCAGAAATTCCGGATGGCCTGTCGCGTTCGAGCGTAGGTCGATCCGACCGCCGTCCCGGCAACCCAATGCTCGCCAAGCTCGCAGTGCAACCATTTCCGCTTCGCGCACCTCGTCATCTTCAGCGGGATCGATCCGCCGATACTCCACCAACGCTTCACAATTCTCCTTGTTTACATACGAGTAAGCATCGGGTTCGGCACCGGGTAAGAGCACGATTTCCAGTGTCCCTAGCACTCGCGCGGCGGAGCCGGTGCCTAGCAATCCCACGGTGAACTCACGGCCCGGCAGATACTCTTCCGCCAGCACCGGTTGCTGGAACTTGGCCAGGAGTTCCGTAGCGACTCGCGTCAATTCACCTCGATTGTTGACTCGCGAGGCGGGTGTGACTCCCTTGCCCGTCCCCTCGGCCAACGGCTTGGCGAAGACCGGCCACTCCAGATCGCTCCGCTCGACATCGTCCAGATCGTGAATCACCAAAGAACGAGGTGTGGGGAGGCCCGCAGCTCGCACCACTAGCTTGGCCAGTTCCTTGTGCAGGCAAAGCGACATCACGGCCGGATCGGCAAACGTATAGGGAATCTCGTAGACATCCAGGATCGCGGGCACTTGCGCCTCGCGACCGATCCCGTGCAATCCCTCACAAATATTGAAAACCAAGTCCCAACGCTGGCCCTCGGCCAAGCGAGACACGAGCTGCTGCGCATGGCCAATCCGGTAGGTCTGATGGCCGAGTTGTTGGAGCGCCGATTCAATTGCGTCAATGGTGTCAGGCCGATCGAACTCGGCGGTGTCGTCCTCGCTGTAGCCAGCCGCCAGGTACTCGGAACGCAGATCGTAAGTCAGGCCAATCATCATGGTCCAGGAACCTCGTGCGGATATTTCTCACCAAGTGGTCTGACCGTCCCACGCGCGCTCCACGATGGGACTGGCAGGACCGTCGGGTTGTGATGTCTAAGAGCCTGTTCGAAAAGGGGTCAGACCCTCCCGGCGAGGCCAAAAAACCAGTGAAATCGACGCGCCTTCAAAGGGTCAGACCCCTTTTCGGGCAGGCTCTAAGCGAATCTCCTGGTACAGTTGTTGATGCCAGCGGATCGCGTCCTGCCGATTCATGTCCAGTGCTTCAATCAGGCCCTGACCGGACTTCAGAAGTTCCCTCGGACATTTTTCGGACAACTCCGGAAGCAGTCCATCCTCGGTGTACTCGTACGGATAAATCCGACACACCAACGGCCGCGTTTCCAAGGGGAGCTGGCACCCCTGCGGCCCTAGGAAGATACAGTCACCGTTCGCGTGACGTTTAAGCACGCGTCGCGAACCATCGGCTCGAAACACATGGTCTCGCCAAGCGGGATCGTCGTCTTGGTCTTGATACTCCGGTTGTCCCGCCGGACGAAACTGGGTGAAATCCGACTCGCCGTTGTAATTTTGAATCCGTCGCACATCCTCCGGTGTGGTATAGATCTCCGAAGTCTGACAGCAAGTTTTCATGTGCCGCGCGCAGCGCACGCAGAGAAATTCATGTTCCGCCAAGGGCTACGCTCCTTCTCGGATCAAGCTGGCTGTCTCAGGCCGCGGATCGGGGTAACGGTACACATTCCCCTCGAAGTTTCGCAGCAAGAGGTCATCCCCTTCGCGTCCGGACACATAGTTTGATTGCAACGGTATTTTGCCGCCACCGCCGGGAGCATCAATCACGTAGGTGGGAACCGCGTACCCCGTGGTATGACCGCGCAGTCCCTCGATGATTTCCAGTCCCTTTTCCACACTGGTACGAAAGTGGGAAGATCCCGAAATTGGATCGCACTGATACAGGTAATAGGGCCGCACTCGCATCAGCAGTAACTTGTGCAGCAGTTGTCTCATCGTGGTGACATCGTCGTTGACTCCCTTGAGCAGCACCGTTTGGGCTCCCAGGGGAATCCCCGCATCCGCCAATCTGCCGCAGGCTTGCGTCGCTTCCGGAGTACATTCGTCTGGATGCAAAAAGTGAATACTCATCCACAACGGATGGTATTTGCGTAGCACCCGACACAGTTGCGGGGTGATCCGCTGCGGGAGGACCGCCGGCATCTTGGTCCCAAGTCGCACGAACTCGATATGCGGGATGGCGCGCAAGCGACGCAGAATCCAATCGATGCGATCCTCGTTCATCGCCAATGGATCGCCGCCCGAGATGAGCACGTCGCGGACCTGAGGCGACTCTTCGAGATAATGAAAAATCGCCTCCAGTCGCTTCTCGTTGGGAGCGATCTCCCCATGTCCGACCACGCGCGACCGCGTGCAATAGCGGCAGTAGGTGGAACAAAAATCGAGCGCCAGCAGCAAGACGCGGTCTGGATAGCGATGGACCAGACCCGGTAACGGGCTGTGGCCGTCTTCGCCAAGCGGATCGTCGGCCTCGCCGGGTGTGCGCACGAACTCGCCCGTGGAGGGCATGACCGTGCGGCGTAGCGGCTGGTCCGCGTCGTCGTGGTCGAGCAGACTCAAGTAATACGGGGTAATCCCCACCGGCAACATCGTTCCGGCCTGGATTAATGCCGAACGCTCATCGTCTGATAGCTTTAGAACTCGCGTTAGTTGTTCCAGCGTGCGGAAGCGATTTCGTGACTGCCACCGCCAATCGTTCCACTCTTTTTGAGTGACTTCCGGGAAGAAGCGACGCCGGAATTCCCGCGTCTTGGCGTTACTTTTGTTGACGCGAGCCGTGGTACGAAGTGGCGTAACGCTCGTGGAGACCAGCCGATTTTGCGGCAAGGCGGCGACGGGCTGTCCGCAGAGATGGAGGGAGTCGAGAGGGGAGGTAAGGGGGAGGGTTGGAAGAAGTCGTTGCGGCAGCACGGGCGACGTGAAACTCGAATTCGGAGGGTCCTCGTCGTCGTCCAGGGACACAATCGGCAACTCTGAATCTGCACTCCTCATGGCGCATACTCCGGTGGAGCAACTGGGCACAAAGTTGAGCACGCTCCATGCTCAACGCCGTTCGACCGAGAAAAAAGTTACGTCCGAACAACTGATGGCTGATTTACCGCTGTGCCGCAAACGTCTCCTTACCGAAGTTCAGAATGATCCACAGAATCCATTAGTGCGGAATTAAAGCGATCAACGGGTGAAACGTCAACTGGGAGTCAACTCTCAACGCGACAAATCGTGTAAGTTTTGCCGCCTTCACGATTCCAGACCATGGACTGGACATTCCGCTTCCAATAATTCCGCAACGGGTCGCGAAGCAATTGGGGCACCGCCAGGCAGCGGACCAGCTAGTCCGGGCTGGTTGATTGAGTTGGTTCGTGCACCGCTTTCGTGCAACTCGCCTCCTGCAATTGTTGACGACGCACCTTGCGAACGACCAACCGCACATCATCCGCCTCGATTACGTCACCGCTATTGACCTCACGCCCCAAAGTGGCAGTAGCCCATTCGCTGACGGTTCCCGCGCGCTCGGGATCGGGCGTGGAGAGGTGATAGCCGGTGACCGTGTTGAAGCGGTCCAGTTTGACGCCTCCTCCTACGACCCACGCC
>JBGTHH010000073.1:0-6226 GCA_041746275.1 Pirellulaceae bacterium
GTTACGGGCGTGCGAGGAAGCTGGTATCCAGAACTGGCGTCCGCAAGGTTGGTAATCTCGCTGCCCGCCTGACGCCAGACCCAGTACAGTTTCTCCATGCGCAGGCGACAGCGGACTTCGACGGCCGAGGTGTCTTCCAAAGTAAAGAGCTTGGTTCCCGACTGCACAAAGGAGTCTTTCTCGACGAGATCATTCAGCACCACCCCATCTGCCGCCGCGGTGATCTCGGTGCGTTCCAAATCGAGCTGTGCCTTCTCTAAATCGTTGAGCACCAAGTCGCGCGCACTTTGCAGCCGACGTTCGCGGGTTTGCAAGAGGAGCCGTTGGTTTCTGAGCTGCACCAGCGAGTTTCTCGCCGTTAGTTCCAGCAGCTTGGCGCGGTCCAAGGACGAGTCGGTAACAATCCGCTGCTGGATCAGTCCCGCAAGCCGACCGACTTCGTTTTCCTCCAGTTCGACTTGTTTCTCGGCGACCTGAATCAAGTCGTCTGTGTTGCTGATCTCGACCTTCAACTCCGCGATATTCGCGTCCGCTTGTTCGAGTTCCGTATTCAGCCGATTGATGGCCAACTGGTAATCGCGCGGATCGATTTTCAATAGCACTTTGCCGCGCATGACAAAACGCCCGCTCTGGCATGACTCGTCCTTGAAGACCACCTTGCCGGCGACTTCCGAAGCGACTTCGATTTCACGAAATGGAGAGACCACGCCATCTACGACGATATCCAGCGTCCCCTCATGAGCGCGGATCACCGCCGTATGGATGAGTGGCGGAAGGGGCGCGGTCTTGGCGCTGACCTGCTCTTCCGGCTTGCGCATCAGCCACAAAAAGCCGGTGACGCCGATCGCGATAATCAGCAGAGAAACCACGAAGCCGCCGATCTGTCCGGCGAGCGATTTGCGTTTCACGAATCGTTTGCTCCCACGGTGATGAGTTCCTCAGGTTCCTGCCGACGACTTCACGACGGGCATGGAAGGCACGGTATGATTGGTTGGACTGCTCTTTTTGGTAGTGCTCGTGATGGCCGCTAACGTAAATTCCGTAATGTGCTCCGCAAGCCGCTCGATACTAAACAGCTCCCGCTCATCCTCGGATATCATCATTTCGACGATATCGTCGGCAATCCGGTAAAACAGACACTGTCCGATGATGCTGAAGGCGATTTGCCGGCGTCGATACGCCGGTGTCTCACCAGGCAGCAACGCGTCCAGAATTGACGACAGTAACTCTAAATGGGGGCGAAAGTACTCGTCGACAAGTTCGCGACAAGCGGCGGTCGGGTGGAGCACCTCCCGGAGCATCAGACGCTGTTCCCAGGCCGTCCCTTTGCCGCCAATCATGCGTGTCAACATGGCTTGAATAAAGCCACGTAACTTCACGGCTGCAGGTGTCTCTTTCGGCCACGGTGGCATCGGAAACTGGGTCGAGAGCTGGCGATGTGCGTGTTTGACCGTTGCCAAATACAGTCCCGCTTTGTCCCCGAAGTAATAATTGACCGCAGCCACGTTGACTTCCGCCGCTTGGCAAATCTGCCGCACCGTTGCGGATTTGTAGCCCCGCTCGGCGAAAATGCGACCCGCCGAGTTCACGATTTTTTCCCGCGGCCCGTCTGGAGTGCTCATCGCACAGTTACCATTGTCATTTCTCTTAAAACAACTGTTTGAAACAAGTATATCAATCCCGCGTTACAAGTTCTAGTCCGGCTTTCTGGGCAGCGCCTAGCGATGGGTTGTCGGCGCTCCCGAGTTCGATTCCAAGAAGGGGCTTCCGCCAGGCCCGCCGTGTACGAGAAGATGCGTGTATGTTGATTGGAATTATCAGTGACACCCATGGGCACCTGCGGAACACGCAGTCCGCGATCCGGCTGCTGGCCGATCACGCGATTGAGTGCGTGATCCATTGTGGCGACATCGGGTCGCCCGAGATTCCCTGGTTGTTGCGGTCCTGGCCGACACACTATGTGCTGGGAAACGTGGACCACGACGAGGCGGAGCTTCGGCAAGCGATTGTCGAGGCGGGGCATATTTGCCACGGCCGATTTGGCCAGCTTGAGCTAACGGATCGTCGTGTGGCTTTCCTGCACGGCGACGATCGTCGCAGATTGACGTCGACGGTGGCCGAAGGTGCCTTCGATCTGGTTTGTTACGGACACACGCATCGCGCCGACCTTAGCCACCTGGGCCGCACCTGGATGCTCAACCCGGGTGCCGTCTTTCGCGCTCAACCGCATTCGGTGGCGGTGATCGAACTCGAGACGCTGGAAGTGCAGTGGCTGGAGTTCTGAAGTCGGTGGTTAACCCGCCAACCGCGAGATCCGATTCACCGGCATGACTTCGGATTCCTGATAGGTGAATTGCATCAGGTAGGCATCTTCCGTCGTATCGTCGTAGTAATCGCGCAGCACCGAGACCGCTCGAAAGCCGGCACTGCGGAAGAACAATTGCGCGGACAGATTGGTCTCGCGGACTTCGAGCAGGATGCGACTGCGACGTTGCTGAGACAGCTTGCTGATCAGCTTGTTCAACATCGCTTGCCCGACTCCGCGCCGGCGATAGGCGGGACTGACGGCGAAATTCAGGACGTGCAAACGAGACTTATGCAGTTCATAGATCATGAAGCCCACGACCTGCTCCTCGAACTCGGCGACCATACCGATGCAATTGCGTTGACGCAGGCAGCGGATAAAGTCCTCTTCGGACCAAGGGAACTCGAAGCCCTGGTTTTCGATTTCCAGAACTTCCGGCATGTCGCGCCGAATCATCCAGCGGATGTGAACACAAATCTCTTGTTTCCCCGTCGCGCTCATTGCCTGACTTCTCCTTGATCTAGCCACGACTTCTCCGTGCGAATGATCGATTCCGAACGAGCGGATTGATGGCGTTCCGGCCTGCTCCCGCAAGGCTGGGTACGTTATCAGAAGCTTTCTGACATGCCAAGACGAACTTATTCGCCCCGCGACATGATTGGCAGCGTGCCAGCATCAAGCGAGCAAGGTGCATTCACCTTGCCCGGCGAGCCTCGGCCGAAACCATAGGCGCAAAAAGACACTGGCCGACACGAAGTCGGCCAGCGTCGTGATCCCATGAGCTAAGTCGCAGGCAAGACCCACGGATCGCGCCTGCGAACTGACAAAGCTGGACCTAGAAAATCCCGAGTGCCATGAGGCTGTAACGTACGACCAGTCCCGCCACCACCACGCTGACCATGCTCATCAACTTGATTAGGATGTTCAAGCTCGGACCACTCGTGTCCTTGAACGGGTCACCGACCGTGTCGCCGACTACGCCCGCCTTGTGTGCCTCGGAGCCTTTACCGCCATGATGTCCGGCTTCGATGTACTTCTTGGCGTTGTCCCACGAACCACCCGCGTTGGACATGAAAATGGCCACGCAGAAGCCGCAGGTAAGCGTGCCGACGAGCAACCCGAGCACACCACCCACTCCCAAGACGAGGCCAACCGCGATCGGTGTGACGAGCCCCAAGAGTGATGGCAGAATCATCTCCCGTTGAGCGGCCTTGGTGCTGATCGCCACCGGTGCGGCGTAGTCGGGCAACTCGGTACCTTCCATGATGCCCGGTTTCTCGCGGAATTGGCGACGCACTTCTTCGACCATTCCCCGAGCGGCCCGGCCGACCGCTTTCATCGTCATCGCACAGAACACGAAGGTCGACATGGCTCCAAGGAACATACCGACCAGGACCTTGGGGTTCATCACGGACGCATCGTAAAATCGCGAGAAATCGGGGAGTGTCGCCGCATGCACATCGATCAGATCCGCGCCCGTGTTAAACGTCAGACCTCCAT
Organism: Pirellulaceae bacterium; assembly: GCA_041746275.1. Lineage (GTDB taxonomy): Bacteria > Planctomycetota > Planctomycetia > Pirellulales > Pirellulaceae. Next base: position 3,806 of record JBGTHH010000073.1, read on the forward strand.
GCGGCGTGCCGGAAGCGAAGAGCGAAGCGTCCAACTGTGCTGGCCATTGGTCTTTCCCCACCGCATCCCAAGAATCCTTGAGACCAGGATGTCGCACATCATCGGGCATGGCTAAGAACAGATGACTGTGATCACCGTGCTTCTCGATCACGAAACCACTCGAAAGTTTGTAAATGCCATCGCTGGTCACTTCAGCCGCCACGTCCTTGCCCCAGCGGTCGAACCCCACACGCACCTCTTCCACGTAAGCTGCCAGCAGAGCCAACGCCGTCAAGGCCGCGGAGCCGATGGCGAAGCCCTTGCCCGTAGCCGCCGTTGTGTTGCCCAGCGAATCCAACGCATCAGTACGCTGCCGAACGATGGGATCCAGATGCGCCATTTCGGCATTGCCACCAGCATTGTCGGCAATGGGGCCGTAAGCGTCGGTAGCCAGCGTGATTCCCAGCGTGCTCAACATGCCCACAGCAGCAATGCCGACTCCGTATAAGCCCAATGCGAAGTAGGTCACATCCCCGTAGTTCCAACCTGCTGCAAATCCAAACGCGAGCAGTGTGGCCACGCACACCGTGATCACAGGAACCCACACACTCATCATGCCGTCGGCAATACCACCGATGATGATGGTCGCGGGCCCGGTGACCGCTTCGGACGCCAGATTTTTGGTGGGTGTGTATTCATCGCTGGTCGAATACTCGGTCCATTTGCCAATCAACCAGCCCGCACCAAGTCCCACAATCACACTGAACGCCACACCCGGAATGCCCAACGTTGTGGTCGCGGCCGTGACCGGCATTAGCCACAACGAGAGTCCAATCGCCGCGAACACGACCAGAACGGTGGAAAGATTGATGCCACGACCGAGCGCGGTCAGCAGATTCTTTTGCGTAGCGTCTTCACTGGTCCGCACCATGTAGATGCCAATGATCGACAGGAAGATCCCGACACCCGCGATCGCCATGGGCAGCAGCAGCGAATTCAATTGAGCGGTCGTGCGGTCCGTGCCCTCGGGAACCAACTCACCGGAAGCGAACGCGGCCACCCCCAGTGCGGCCGTGGCGAGGATCGACCCGCAATAGGACTCGTACAAGTCGGCACCCATGCCCGCCACATCGCCGACGTTATCGCCGACATTATCCGCGATCGTGGCGGGATTGCGCGGATCGTCCTCGGGAATGCCTTTTTCGACTTTACCCACCAAGTCGGCCCCGACGTCCGCCGCTTTGGTGAAAATGCCGCCACCCACGCGAGCAAACAACGCCTGCGCGCTGGCACCCATGCCGAAGCAGAGCATGGTCACGGTGATGTCGAGCAATTCCAGGGCTTCGTAACCCATCATCGGCCAGATGTAGTACAAGAATCCAAACCATAAGGTGATGTCGAGCAGTCCCAGGCCGACAACGGTCAGTCCCATCACGGCCCCGGAACGAAAAGCCACCTGCAGACCCTGGTTCAGCGATTTCTGAGCTCCGGCCGCCGTGCGGCTACTCGCCCACGTCGCCGTCTTCATGCCAAACCAACCCGCTAAGCCAGAGAAAAATCCACCCGTCAAAAAAGCAAATGGCACGAATTCGCTTTGCACTTTCAGGACGAACGCGGCAATGGCCAAAAGGATCACGATCACAAAAAAGAACGCCCCCACCACTTTATACTGCTGGTATAAATAGGCATTGGCTCCTTGACGCACATATCCCGCGATCTCCACCATGCGGGCACTGCCTTCGTCGGCGGCCATCATCGTCTTGAAAAACAAAAAAGCCTGGATCAGTGCAATCACGGAAGCACCAAATGCCAAGCACCAGACTAGGGCTGTCGTATCCAATTTAACTCTCCGTTTGTATGGTTCGCGTTAGACGACTGGGGCTGGTTGATTAACTCATCCGTTCAACGCCGCGAATGATGCCGGTTGCCGCATAGCGAAATGTTAACAGCGAACTCGACACGCAATAGACGTTAGTCCGCAACGATCTCAAGCGGGCGGATTGGGTCACATAGGTGGGTTGATTTAGGATGCGACCTAAAGAGGATTAACGGACTGTTACCGTGCTTCCAACTCAATCAATTCGGAACGTGATTTCGCCGAATCGGCGCGATTCATCCCGGGCTCCTACACGACCTGTCACATTACAGCAGGTTGCGAAGTCACGAAGTTTAATGAAGTTGAGTGAACACTGTCAACGCAAGCGCGACAACAATTTATGCGAATTTGCGTGCGTCCAACCCCTTTCGCTACGCCCTGCACGGTGAACCTCTCAAAAAGAGGCCACCGTTCCAAACCGCTACGAGCGCTCGCGACCTCTCAGCCGATTTCATCGCGAGCCTACAGATGCTCAAGCCTCAGCGGGAGCATCTACCACGGGGATTGGCGCGGAAGACTCGTCGGTACGGTCCTCTTGGCTAAACGCGGGCTTCTCGCTGCGAGTC
>JBGTHH010000074.1:0-5175 GCA_041746275.1 Pirellulaceae bacterium
GCCCGCGTTGCAATGGGTTAATACGCCGCTGCCGTCAGCCAGCAGTTCAGCCCCGTACTTGCCAATTGCGCGGCACATCTGCCGGTCTTCCTCGTGAATTTTTTTGGCTTCCTCGAGCAGAGCCTGTCGGAAAGCCGCCACGCTACTCGTATCGGAAAAGTTCCGAACGACCACTCGCATGCGGTCGAGCGCCCAAAACAAATTCACCGCCGTGGGGCGACTGGTGGCGAGGTACTCCGCAGCGCTTTGCAATTGCGCGACGCATGTGGTGGTATCGCTGGCACCTTGCAGGCCCAGACACACACCATACGCCGCGGCAATGCCGATCGCCGGCGCGCCGCGAACACGCAATTGCTTGATCGCCTCCCAGACCTCGGCAACCGAACGGCAGGTGATCTCATGAAACTCGACAGGCAAACGCGTCTGATCAATCAACACGAGTTGACCGTCGATATCGCCGATCCAGCGGAGCGTTTCGATCCTCTCGGGTGGAACAGTCATGATCGCTTTCACGGGCATACAAGCTCGACACGCAAGCGAGTGAATGCCTTGCGGCAAAACTGCTCACTTGCGACTCGAACTTGTACTTGACGAGGTTTGATAAAACGTGGCGCTGTCGATTTAGAATAACGATTGCAGTGGCATCTGGAAGGTGTCCGCCACTGCTTGATTGGTGATCCGACCGTGGTGAATGTTGATGGCCGAGGCGATGGGCGGAAGATCGCGTGCCGCCTGCTCGATACCGCGATTGGCAATCTGCAAAACCCAGGGGAGCGTGACATTACACAGCGCGAAGGTGCTCGTGCGTCCCACGGCTCCTGGCATGTTGGTCACACAGTAATGCACCACGTCGTGCTCGATGTAGGTGGGGTCGCTGTGAGTCGTGGGCCGACTCGTTTCCAGGCAACCTCCTTGGTCGATACACACATCGATCACAACACTGCCTGGCTTCATCAATTGCAAGTCGTCGCGCGTCACCAACCGCGGCGCTTTGGCACCTGGAATCAGCACCGAGCCAATCACCAGATCCGCCAATCGCAACTGTTCGCGGATCACGTAGCGGTCGCTATACAATACGTTGACGTTGGGCGGCATGATATCGTCCAGATAACGTAGGCGATCCATATTGATATCGAGAATGGCCACATCGGCTTGGAACCCTGCGGCGATCTTCGCGGCGTTGGCTCCGACCACCCCGCCGCCCAGAATCGTAATGTGAGCGGGAGCCACGCCCGGCACTCCACCCAACAAAATGCCGCGTCCCATCTGGGGGCGTTCGAGGAATTTGGCTCCCTCCTGAATGCTCATGCGTCCCGCGACTTCGCTCATCGGCGTCAATAAGGGAAGCTGGCCGCGCCGATCTTGTAGCGTCTCGTAGGCCACGCAAATCGCCTCCGTCCCGAGCATCGCTTCCGTCAAGCCACGGTCGGCGGCGAAATGAAAGTAGGTGAAGATCGTTTGGCCGGGGCGAATCAACGACCATTCGCTCGCTTGGGGCTCCTTCACTTTTACGATCACATCCGCGCGGGCGAACAGTTCCGGAGCACTCGCGACCAATTCCGCACCGGCTCGCAAATAATCGTGGTCTGGCAAACCGGACCCCAAACCGGCACCCGCTTCGATCAACACCGCGTGCCCGCCGCGCACCAGTTCCTCCACACCGACCGGCAACATGCCGACACGGTACTCGTCCAGCTTGATTTCTCTTGGGACTCCAATGATCACGGCCAATCTCCTGGTGGGATGTAAGTTCCTCGCAGGTCGCATTATCAGCGCCCCACCCGCCGTTGCAACCTCGGCATGGATCAACGTCCCACCGCCGTGCTGCGGTTGGACACTAGTTTGACCGGAGTTACAATCGTCTGCTCGTCCGTGTTTCCTGTGAACTATCTGCGATGCGAACTGCGCACACGACTGTATCGAAGCTGGCATATGAGACTTTGCCCATGTACGCTTTCGTTGGCGTGATAGCACTGGCCGTAGCCATTGCGTTGCTCGTGATATTCATCTTGCCGCGCGCGAGTCGGCAGAGAATTGCTGTACACTCGATTCGTCGATGTGGCGCATGTGTTGTGTAGTACTTCGAGGTGGATTATTCCGGAGACTGGGTGATACATTGCGATCCGCCGTTTACTACACGGAAGCTGTGCTCCGCATTTGGCGATGATGCAGTTGGGCACGTCAGCTTTGTACAAATATCAACGCTCTTCAAGTCAGAGCGAATCCCAACGGATGAAGACGTGCGATTCATTGCAGAGAGTTTTGGCCAACTGAAGGGCCTAAGCATTGATGGGGAGCAGTTCACCGACGCATGTTGTGATGCCATTGTTCAGATGAACAATCTTGAAAGCCTGTGGGTGCACGATTCCAATATTACTGGGGCTGGGCTGCGAAAGCTGGCACAAGCTCGCCAGCTGAAGGAATTATTGGTCGACGGGATAGAGTCAGATAGAGATTTGTTAAGTGAGTTACAGCATTCCTTGCCTAGCTGCAGAATCAGCGGTGGTGGGAATCGGACGGGTGGCACGGTCAAGTGATTGGTGTGCCATCTGGCTTCGCCTGTGCTCCCTTCGGGTAGACTGCCGACGATGCCTCCCGAACAAGCTTATCGGAAGACGATCCAACACTTTGAGGGCTGGTCACGTTCACGCTGTGACATTTTCGTTCACTTTGTCCGAAGCCGTTGTAGACGAATCATGTGCGGCGAGAATTTCTGGCTCGTAATATCAACCGATGCTGTGAGCAGGAAGGCCTTCAACTATTCGCCTTAGTCTTCATGCAGGAGGAGTCCAATTGCCCATCCAAGGAAGGCACTGGCAGAGCCCAGTGGCACACCTAGCAACTACCCACAGTGACACTCAGCCGCATCAGCCGGTGGCGAAACTGGCACGGACGGAACCGAAACGGCAGTGGCCCTGCCAAGCGGAGAGCGCCAATGGCAAAGATCCGGATGGCCCCAGATTGTGACGCTCCGCTGGAGGGTTAAAGCAGGGCCACCCAGTCCATTTGGGGCTTGGCGGCTTCATGAATACACTCTTTGTAGCGTTCGTGAAGAGAGCTGCATTCGGCTACAATGGTGACGCGATGTGAATCGTGGGAAGGATCGTCGTGATTGACCGCAGACGACTCGAAATGAAAGGACCAATGCGTGGTTCGTAAAAAACGAAAACCCCAGCTTGTCGTCGAGGATGGCGAACCGACAGCCGTCATTTTGGACATCGGCGAATACGAACAATTGCTGGAACGGCTGGAGGAAGTCGACGATTTGGAAGCTCTCCAGAAAATGCGAAAGAAGCCATTGAAGTTCCGTCCGCTGAGCGAATTTCTCGACGAGTCCAAGCCCCGTGTATGAGCTGCTGCTCGAACGTCGCGCGGAGAAAGACTTGCGACGGCTGACTGCTGGAATCTTTCCGCGAGTGATCGCCGCCATCAAAGCATTAGCGGACGACCCGCGACCGGCAGGTTGCAAGAAACTTACGGGATCAGACGACGATTGGCGAATCCGAGTCGGTGACTACCGCGTCTTGTATGAAGTCGACGACGAGAGTCAAATCGTTCGCGTGATGCGAATTCGACACAGACGAGACGCTTACCGATGAGCGAGTTGAGTCCAAGCATTCCCTTACGACGACAAGTGGGATCGCCCGGATAAGGTGCATCGCGACACTTTTCAAACTAGAACCGGACGCTAGCGCGTTGCGGTTGATTTCGCTGGTGCCGATTCTCGGCCTTGACGATGCACTAGTTGTCCTCGGGTTTGGCTTCCGCGGCGGCGGGCGGTTGGCCGATCAAGGGGGCGACGTTCTCGCGTATCCAGATGTTGCGGAAGCGAACGGGGTCGCCGTGAAACTGAATGTGGATCGGCAGCTTCTCCGGATGCGGGCTGTAACGGGGAGCCGCGACATACGACGTCCCACCCAAGAGCTCAAAGTGATTTTGAATCAAGACGCCGTTGTGCAGGACGGTCACGTAGGCCGGTCGCGTCACCGCGCCCTCGGCGTCGAAACGCGGTGCCGTGAAGATGATATCCAGCGTCTGCCACTCGCCGGGCTTGCGGCAGGCATTGACGATCGGCGGTTGCTGCTTGTAAATCGAACCGCATTGTCCATCGAAGTAGGTTGTATTGTCGTACGAATCGAGAACCTGGACTTCATATTGGCCCATCAGATAGACGCCGCTGTTGCCGCGTCCCTGACCCTGGCCTTTCACTTCTGCGGGAGACGCGTATTCGACGTGTAACTGGCAATCTCCAAAAGCCTGTTTGGTCGTGATGCCGTTCTCCTGAGCCGTGGCATGACCGTCCGCGACCAGCCACTTGTCGCCGCCCTCCCACGGGGAAAGGTCCGTGCCATCGAACAACACCACGGCATCGGCGGGAGGACCGCCGACCGGTCCGGGATCAACGACCGGCGGCTCGGGCCAGACGATTCCGCTTTTATACTCGTCTACCCAGGCGGCCGTCAGCGACGTGATCGCCACCAAAGTGAGCGAGAAGCCCAACATCCAAATCGTGTTCCGACGAGTTCGTTGACGATGCATCTGCGGATTCTCCGAGTGTGAGGTGCGCGAGCCCAGGTTAAGGAACGTTCAAAGACTGATTCTAACAAGGTTTGCGTGGCGCGGCACCAGTTCGGATCGACCGGTTGTGCCCTTGATTTCGCGGGCGGTCGGGACAAAAATGGCTCCTTCCAGCCAAGTGGCCCGCATTTCCTCAGATTAGGTTCCGCAAGCACATGGTCTTCGAGCACATTGAGAAGCTGAAGCAGGAATACACCGACAAGTTCGTGATCGTGGACGATTCACGGCCGGAGCTGCGGCGATTTGGCGGCATGACCGGGACGGTGCGAACGGTGAACATGAGCGGCCGAGCTCTGGTCGAGTTTGACGCCAACGCCAATATCGGGTGGTACGATATCGACGTCGACTACCTGAAAGTCATCGATCAGCCGCTGCCCAAGCCCGAGGCCAAACCCGCCGCCAAGAAGGAAGCGAAACCCGCCGCCAAGAGCGTGGCCGAGAAGGCCGCTCCGGCAGCCAAGCCGAAGGCCGCAGCTTCCCAGCCCGCACCGAGTGGCATGTCGGTCGCCGAGATGATGGCAGCGGCTCGAGGTGAGAAGGGTGGAGCCGCTGTGGCACCGGCCAAGCCTGCCGCCGCCAAGGCACCCGCCGCTGCCG
>JBGTHH010000075.1:0-2675 GCA_041746275.1 Pirellulaceae bacterium
AAGGGGTAATTGATCTGCCCCAAGCCGCCTTCGGTGCGCGGCAAATTCCGCCAAGCCAAATGCGAAAAGTGACTGTCGACGGAAGCGCCGAGCAACTGCACTCCCAGCTTCTCGAACTCCGCCGCACGTTCCGAAAAGGCAATGATCTCGGTCGGGCAGACGAAGGTGAAGTCGAGCGGATAAAAGAACAGGATCACATACTTGCCGCGGTATTGCGACAAACTGATCTCCTGGAAAGATCCGTCGGACAGCACGGCTTGGGCTTTGAACTCGGGGGCGGCTTGTTGGACGAGAACGCTCATAGATATATCTCTCTCTACAGGGGTGAAGTTTTTGATGGTTTATCTGTCACCTTACCGACTGATGGCCGCTCCGCAAGGGCCTACCGACCGACGCGACGGACCAAGAGTTCTCTGCGAAACCATCGAATTGCCGACGTACCCGCAGGGCAACGGTCGTCAAACAGAAAACAACGATTAAAGCGATTGCAAGGCCGTAACCGATGGGACAGACGATCCTCTGCGGTGCCAAAATCGAGCTGCACGCTAGCGAGTCGCTCATTGCCGCTTCGTTCGGCGGAACGTACACTCTAGGTGAAAGGTCAAACTGAATTCCATGTTTCGTCGTGGCGTATCGTTCCTGGTACTTGTCGGATTTCTCGCCAGCCAACTGGCCGTGATGCCGCATGCGCACGGGAGTGCTACGCCAGAAGAACAGCAGAAGCACGACGCAGCACCTCATTTCCACTGTGCCTGGCTGGGCCATTCCGATCACGACCACCATCATGGCCATTCGTCTGCTGGGCACGGGCACTCGCATCACGCAACGCAACACGAAGGCGGCTTGAAATCTTCGACCGATTCGTCAGACGGTCAATCGTTGACGTCCGGCCTCCGTGGTGCAGACCATGATGCCGATGCGATCTTTGTTTCAGAACAGGCTGCTACTGCGTCGAGGTCCACGGACCAACTTGTCTCGGCGTGGCAGCTTGTCGGGTCGGCACCACTTCCGACTTGCCTTGGTGACGTTCAGTCAGGACTAGGGCCGTCACCTCGCTGGCATCCACCGGATGAAGTGCTGGATGCGTCGGACACGTATTTGACTCTGCGGAATCTCCGCATTTAACGAGCGCCGCTTGCGCCGTTTTGTTTGCTGCGCGATGCACTACGCAATTCGTGCGGCTTCTTATTCGCTCCCCTTGATCTGAATCTTCCCACGTTCCGGCACTTTCAGCCGCACTTGGTACTCCTTTGGGAGAGTCACGCCATGACTCGTCGTCAACTCTTGCTCAATGCTGCGTTTGGCCTCGTTGTCGTCGTTATGACCGCGAGCATGAGTGCCTACATCTACAACCAGTGGCAGGCTCGCCAAGCCGTCAGCAAAGACGGCGGCGAATCTCCTCAACCAACCGCCGTGCAAGACGGTTCGACGCCGGTGCGCGTCAGCCCGGAAGCACGCAAGAACCTGGGGCTGGCGTCGAAATCCCTGCAACCGATCACGTACTATCGCAAGATCGACATTCCGGGTGTGATCACCGATCGGCCTGGCATCAGTGATCGCGGAGTGGTTGCGCCGGTCACCGGGATCGTCACGCAGATTCACGCCTACCCCGGCAACACGGTTGCGCCCGATGCTCCGCTGTTCTCGCTACGCCTCGTCAGCGATTCGCTCCACACCTCGCAACTGGAACTCTTCAAAGCGACCAAGGAAATCGAAATCGCTGAGCAGCAGAAGCAGCGGCTGGCGGGGTTGGCGCAAGCGGGTGGCATTGCGGGCTCGCGGATGATCGAAATCGATAACCAGATCCAGCGCATGGACGTGAACGTGCAAGCCTATCGGCAAGATCTCTTGGCCCGTGGTCTCCCGCGCGATCGCATCGACGCAGCCGCCCAGGGAGCGTTCGTCACAGAGATCGTCGTTCGCGCACCGGGCGAACAGGCGCTCAAGGTTGCCGAGATCGCCTTGACTGCGGCCGTCGAAGGCGAGCCCGCTCGACTCCCGTTCAGCTTTGAATTGCAGGTTCTCAAAGTAGAACTCGGGCAGCAGGTTGAAGCGGGACAAGTCCTGTGTTCACTAGCCGATCATCGCGCTTTGCTCATCGAGGGCCGCGGATTCAAGAAGGACATGTCGAACATTCAGCAGGCGGCCAAGGAACGGTTCCCCATCGAAGTCATGTTTGAAGTGAGTGAGGGAGCTGATTGGCCTCCGCTCCCTGAACAGTTGCGGATAGAGCACGTTGCGAATCTCATCGACACGGCAAGCCGCACGTTTGCATTTTATCTACCGCTCGACAATCAATGGCAGGCATACACCCAAGAGGGGCGTGAGCGGTTGATTTGGCGCTTCCGGCCAGGCGACCGCGTGCGTCTGTTCGTCGCCGTCGAGAAGATCGACAACGTGTTTGTGCTGCCCCAAGCGGCGCTCGTCCGTGAAGGGCCGGAGGCGTTCGTCTTTCGCCAGAACGGCGACCTCTTCGACCGGATCGCAGTGCATGTGCTGCATGAAGACAGTACGTCAGTCGTGATCCCTAACGACGGCAAGTTGCGCAAAGGCTCGTTCATTGCCCAGAACGCCGCCGCGTCCCTCAATCGCGTCCTCAAGGCGCAATTAGCCAGCGGGCAACCGACCAACATCCACGTTCACGCCGACGGCACGACTCACGCAGCGCACTAGGA
>JBGTHH010000076.1:0-2741 GCA_041746275.1 Pirellulaceae bacterium
GGTCGATCCCCTGATGACACGTCTCGAACATGACTTGCAGGGATTGTTGGATCAACTGGCCACGGAATCGCCCCTCTACGAGTAGCCGAAGGCAACAAGTGTCGGCGGAAAGGACTCTCGAATCGGCCTGGCCCATCCCCACATTCGTTACGATCGCGGAAATCGTACGAGCGGTGCGTAGTCGTGACCTAGGTTTGAACTAGGCCGAACGCGAGCCACTTCGCGGGCGCAAGTGTTATGTTTTGGGGGAGACATCGTCGTGGTGACCATTGTCTTTACGTTGGCGATTTTGAACCTGGGATTGGGTATGGCGTTCGGCATAGCGCTACATTACCTACCCGGTTTCAGCATCACTCCGGCTCGGACGACACCTCGACAAGTGGCTATTCCCACGACGGTGCCACCTCCCACGGACGCGTTGACGATCGGACCGACGGACGACTGGAGAGTCAAGCTCCGCGCGATGGGGCTCGAACCGCAATCCCGCTTGGAGGAGCTTTTGTGGATCTCCAAACTCGAAGTGGCGAGCCTGCGCAACCAACTGTTGTCTTTGGAAGACGCCCATCACGAGTCACCGGACTCGTTGTCCATCAACGGCGATTTCCGCCGCATCATCGAGGGGCCCTGCGCGGTTCTCGATCGCTGGGCGGAGTTGGCCAACGACGCCAAGAATGGTTCGGCCGACGCGACCACCAGTACGATCGCTCACGACCTGGAGGAGTTGCTACTCGATCACGGCTTTCAGCTACGGGGATGGAATGCCGAACTGGAAGCGGGTGACCAGCAACGAATTGCTCGTCTGGTGAACTGCGCGCTGGACGACGTTCACGCCATCCGCGATCGAATCGATTCCCTGTTGCATGAACTGCTGGAACACGAGCTACGTTTGTCAGCCATTCCCGATCGGTTTCGGACCACCAGCGATGATCGTATCTTGTCACGGTTGGGACTCGCCGCTCTGTTTGATCGTTGGTGGTCCGACGATCCCGATGGCGTCCGACTCGTCAGCGTGGCGATGCTGGATCTCGATCGATTCGGTAAATTCGTGCAACGCGTGGGGCATCGACGAGCCGACATCGTGCTGGATCGCCTGTCCGCAACGCTCCACGACTTGATGCGCAAAGAGCGGGGGTTTGATCGCATCGCGCGTTTCGCGGGGCAGCGATTCGCGGCCTTCATGGGTGACACGTCGATCAAGAATGCCATGAAGGGAGCGGAGCGCATCCGCCAAACCATCGAGGCGACATCGTGCATGATGAAGGACGAAGCTTTGGAGCTCACCGCGCGCGTCGCCGTCATCGAAGTCGGTAAACACGAACGACCACAAGCCTTCCTGCGACGACTCGAAAACGGGCTTACCGCGGCGAAACGCGAGGGGCGCAATTGCGTGTTCGCCGACCAGGGGTCCGGACCACAACGTGTCGAACTGCCACAGTATCCAGTACAGATGCAAGTCTATTCGCTGGATGATGCCAGCGCAGGACAGTAGCCGACCAACCTGCCGCACTTAGCCGACTTGGCGTTTCGCGACGACCACACGGGCCAAGCCCGCTAAGTCCTTCAACGTGCGCGGTGCGGCATACCCGCCGTGTGCTTGAATGATCTCGTGCGTGCGCCGCTCGATCATGGGGCTGACTTCCATGATCAGCGAACCACCCGGTTGCAGACGCAATGCGGCGGCGGGGACCAAGCGTTGAATGATCTCCGATCCGGTCTCCCCACCACATAAGGCGAGCCGCGGTTCGTAGCCAGCGACCTCCCGGCGCAAGTCGCGCATCTCCGCTTCACTGACATAGGGAGGATTGCTCACCACAAAATCGAATTGCTGATCGGGCACCGCCGCGAACAAATCGCTCTCGATCAATTCGATGCGTTGTTCCAAGGCATGATGAGCGACGTTCGATCGAGCCACGTCCAGCGCCTTAGCACTGATATCGATGGCGATCACGCGGCTGTCTGGGATATTCTTGGCGGCGCACACGGCGATGATGCCGCTGCCCGTCCCCACATCGGCAATCACGAGGGGCCGCTGACGCGGACCGTACTCCTTGACGGCGTCCAACAGCGACACGATCGCCAACTCGGTTTCCGGTCTCGGAATTAGCACGTCGCTTGTTACACGAAACGACAGCGAATAGAACTCACGGCGACCGACAAGGTAAGCGACGGGCTCGCCGTCCGCACGGCGCCGCACTAGCTCGCGAAACGCCGTCCGCACTTCGTCGGAGGGAACTTCATCGAACGCCGTATAGAGCTCGATTCGCTCACAGTTGCGGGCCGTCGCCAAAAGGACTTCGGCGTCGAGGCGGGGACTGAGCGAATCCTTCTGCTTGAGAAAGTCCGTCGTCCATTTCAGCAGCCGACCAATGGTCCAGGCTTCGGCGTCCGACATGGTGGCTGCTCTCGGGGTCAGGCGGGTTCGTCCATCGTGCCGCGTAGGGCATCACGATCGTGGTCGATCAACGCGTTGGTTACGGGTTGCATATCGCCCGCGATAATCTGATCCAGATTGTAGAGGGTGAAGTTGATCCGATGGTCGGTCAATCGGTTATCGGGAAAATTGTAGGTTCGAATGCGTTGGCTGCGATCACCGGAACCAACGAGGGTTTTGCGATGATCGGCTCGCTTCTGAGCTTCCTCGGCGCGTTTGGCGTCGTACAGCTTGGACTTCAATAGGCGCAAGGCCGTTGCCAAGTTCTTGTGCTGGCTGCGCTCATCCGAGCACTGCACGATGATCCCGC
>JBGTHH010000077.1:0-2662 GCA_041746275.1 Pirellulaceae bacterium
GCCACGCGATGCCATGGACGCCGCTGTCACCCATTTCGTGTACGACGGACAAGATGTTTTGCTGGACTTCGTGGATGCGGACGGCTCGGGTCCCACGGCCCCCGTACTCACTCAACGTTACTTGCACGGCCCAGCGGTAGACCAAGTTTTGGCTCAAGACAACGGCACCGGCGACGTCCTCTGGCACTTGTCCGATCATCTAGGCACCGTTCGAGACCTAGCCGACAACACGGGCACCGTCGTAAATCACCTGACGTACGATTCCTACGGCAATGTGATCACTGAGACTGATCCGACCATCGACAGCCGCTACCAATTCACGGGCCGGGAGTCAGACCCTGAAGTTAATCTTCAATATTCACGTGCCAGATACTACGACGCGACCTTAGGACGTTTTATCAGCGAGGATCCGATTGGATTCGGAGGTGGGGACGCAAACCTCTTGCAATATGCCGGCAATAACCCAATCAACTCGCGTGATCCCACGGGCTTGAAGGAATCCAACCCGTTCATTCCAGATTGGAGGGAATATGCGTTGAAATGGGCAAGCCGGCCATGGTTACAGGACCTCAAGAATAAAACACTGCATGACATCGGAAAATTGCGAATAACAATTGATGGTCTCAATGAGACGCTCAATAACAAGAACAAGTTTGAGGAGTCTTTCAAAAAGGGGAATCCCAAATGCAAGTACTATAAAGAGGGACCGGCAAAGCAGCGTGATCGTGAGGAGTGGCGCAAGTTCCTTAGCCGCTTACTGGAACGGGCGCAGCAAGAAATGATCGACAAAAATGACTTGCTTTTCCATATAAATCGGGCGATTGAGGCTGCCGCGCCAGACGCGCTTGAAACCGCGGCAGAGGCGGCCAAAAACAATGCGGGGAAGGGACTGAAAGACTCCTTCCAGAAAGCCGCCGATAAGCTTATTCCCCGCTGAAATATCAGCGTTTCCGCTACCAACTATCAACGGTGTCCATCCTGCACTTTTCGATCGACCATCCACCAGCCATCATCCCCCACGCCCCCGCAGGGACGTCGGAGATGACTAGATTCGTGCGACCTAGAATATCATGCGGGGCTGGGGCTATCGAGCTTTCTTCTTCGCGATACGCACTCGATTGTAGGCATCTTCCGACGCCAGCCGAGCTTCTTCCCACGTCATGTACGACGCACCGCCCTCGCTTTCCCAACGTGCGCGGGCGGTCGCTTCATTCTCAGCCCACTCGGCACTCGCGTCCGCGTCACGCGATTCCCATCCCGCACGATAGGCCGGCTCGTAGTCGTCAAACGAGTACGCGTCGTTGTAGTACGGGCGATTGCGATGCTCGTTTCGCCAGTAGTCCGTTTCAACCGTGGGATCGTAGCCTTCGGCCACCGATTTTCCCGCCAAGCCGCCTACGATGCCGCCAACGACCGTACCCACCGCAGTGCCCACAGGACCAGCAACAGCTCCGGCTAGAGCCCCGGTTGCGGCACCACCAATCGCAGCGCCAACGCCCACTCCCATGGGATGCGCGCCGGCAGCGCCGGATAGCGGATCTTCATTGCGCAGTTCTTTTTCGCGATCGGTGTGTTCTCGATTCTCTTTGTTTGTGGCGGACATGATTGGCTCCCCAAAGATTGTTTCGGTAGCAGACGCGGCGTAACGCGCACGCCCGGCGGACCTGATCCACAGTGGACGTATATGCAGTTCGCGTGCCAAGCCGCGAGGAGATGACTTGTAAGCCAGGTCTAACGAAGGTAAGGCACAACTCCAGGAAAACAGCTTCACCGGCAGAGTCGTCAGTGGCAGTTGTTAGAGCAGGTCGAGCGGGAAACGATCAACCCGCGACACGGGTTACAGTGATTCTTCCTGCGCGAAACGCCTCGCCCAGCAAGCCGCAGCCCAAGCTTCGCTCCCGCGCGCCGGCGCACCGAACCGGGGAATAGTTGCTTGACTGCGATATAGCAACTAAACTCATCTAGTTCCTGCCAATTTCTTTCGCGAACGTGTCACATTTCATGTTCCAACGCGATTACAAGCGACGTAGTTCGATTGGGCGACGCGGGGCGCATTTCGAACGCCTGGAAGATCGCCGACTGTTAGCATCCGATTGGCAAAATGCGCTCGATCCATTGGATGTGGATGGATCGGAGATCGTCAGTCCGATTGATGCCCTGCTGGTGATCAACGAGTTGGATGAGCGGGGCAGTCGGCGGCTGCCCGAATTGGCCGGGGCGATCAGCCAGCCTCCGTATTGGGACACAAGTGGCGATGGTTGGATTTCCCCGCTGGACGTATTGCTGGTTGTAAACGGCTTGAGTGAGCCGCGCCCCACGATGGCCGTCACCACACATCTCGCTCCCGAATCGGACCTCAACGGCAATGGCGTGGTGTTGAACTCGGAAGTGACTGTGATGGGACAAACGTTGCCCAACGCCAGGGTTACGTTGACTGTAGTTCCCGAGGACACGGCGGGAGCCAGTGTGCAAGTCATCGCCGATGCCACCGGACGTTACTCCATGCCGGTGGAACTACAGCCGGGCAAAAATACCATCGAAGTCCTCGCCCGAGGCCGCTTCGGCGACATGGCGTCGACTCGGCAATCGGTACGACTGGGCGATGTCATCCTCGACTGGAACGCATCCCTCCTGAATGTCATTCGCGATTGGACGACCACGT
>JBGTHH010000078.1:0-6475 GCA_041746275.1 Pirellulaceae bacterium
GCGACGTGGCAGTGGTCACGATGGGCTCGCCCGAGCAAACGGCCGAGTTCCGTCGGCGGAATGAATTGTCGTTCGTTTGTCTGGCGGATCCCGAACAACGGGCCTACGCGGCGTTTGGCGTGCCGCGGGCGAGCGTCGTACAAGTGGCTGGTCCCGCCATGTGGTGGGGCGGGCTCAAGGCTGTGGTGCGGGCTGGTTGGGGCAAGCCGACCGGCGACCTCCTGCAATTGCATGGCGCTTTCGTGATCGATACGCATGGCCGTGTGCGTTACCTGCACCTGCCTCGACATTCCGCGGATCGACCCTCGAACCAACAGCTCATCGATCAACTGCGGAAACTGGGCTGAGCGGCATCTGGACGTCGGAAGTGATCGCCGAGGGCGTTCTTGTTGGTTCGCGGCAACACCGATAGGATGGCAAGGACTCCCTGGCGCTCGCCATTGGGTCGTTGTCCCGCCACCCGCTTGATCCGGATGTTTCATGTCACGTGTCGTGTTAGCCATGTCGGGCGGTGTCGATAGCAGCGTCGCCGCACACTTGCTCTTAGAGCAAGGCTACGATGTGGTCGGGGTCTTCATGCGGCATGGCGAGGAAGCCGTGGCGGCTTGCGCGGTCGATGGCGATCAATCCCGGAGTCCGTTGTTGCCTCTGTTGAGCAATCGCACCGATCACAAGCAGGGCTGCTGCAGCGCCGCCGACGCGGCCGATGGACGACGTGTGGCGGATCGGCTCCAGATCCCCTTTTATGCCCTGAATCTTCAGGCCGAGTTTCGGCAGATCATCGACTACTTCGTCGCCGAATACACCGTGGGTCGGACACCGAATCCGTGTGTGATGTGCAACAACTGGATAAAGTTCGGTAAGTTATTCGAATATGCGGACAGCATTGATGCCGAGTTCGTCGCGACGGGGCACTACGCGAGATTGGAGCCCCACTCGACGGACGCCATCCCATCGCTCCGTCGCGGCATCGACGGTTCCAAGGATCAATCCTATGTGTTGTTCGGGATCGACAAATCACTTCTGAAACGCATGTTGTTGCCGGTCGGTGGTTATCACAAGTCGCGGATTCGAGAGTTGGCTGGCCAGATCGGATTGAACGTCGCCACGAAGAAGGACAGTCAAGAAATCTGTTTCGTGACCAGCGGCAAGCATGACGAGTTTGTGCGGAATTGGCGTCCGCAGGTCGACACTTCGGGCGAGATCGTGACCACAGATGGTCGCGTGGTGGGAACTCATCCTGGCATCGAGCGATTTACGATCGGCCAACGCAAGGGACTGGGAGTCGCCATGGGCGAACCATATTTTGTCGTCCGGATCGATCCGACTCGGCGTCAGGTCGTCATCGGGCAGCACGATGCCTTGTCACGGCGCGTGTTAACAGCAGCCGACACGAACTGGTTGGTGGAGCCTCCCAGCGGGCCGTTTCGCTGCGCGGCGCAGATTCGCTACAACGCTCGAGCGTTCGCAGCCACCGCAGAAGTCCAAGCCGATCGTCGGCTGCACATCACCTTCG
Source organism: Pirellulaceae bacterium (assembly GCA_041746275.1). Taxonomy (GTDB): domain Bacteria; phylum Planctomycetota; class Planctomycetia; order Pirellulales; family Pirellulaceae. The sequence goes on from JBGTHH010000078.1 coordinate 1,517, forward strand.
ATGAACCTCCCCACGCCGTGGCCCCAGGGCAAGCGGTGGTCTGCTACGACGCCGACCGAGTGCTCGGTGGCGGTTGGATCGAATGAGGAACTGTCCCGCAATTGGTTCCGCAATTCGAGTAGCGGTTGGGCGCAAGCCAACCGGTTTTGCAAGACCGGACGGCTTGCGCCGTTCCGCTAAAGCGGGAATCAATTTCGGGACTATTCCTAAGTGACGAGCGCGGCGTGTGCCTTGATCACGTCAATCGAAGGCGGATTCCTCGACCAATTCGCAGTCGGGCAACGACTCCAGGAACTTGCGGCCATACGGCTTCGAAAGTATGCGTGGGTCGAGTAACACGACCATGCCTCGATCCGTCTTTGTGCGGATGAGCCGCCCGAAGCCCTGTCGCAACTTGATGATTGCTTCTGGAAGCTGGTAGTCGAAGAACGGGTTACCGCCTCGCGCGCGAATCGCCTCCAGCTTGGCTTCGAGTAGCGGATGATCCGGCACCGCGAAAGGGAGTTTGGTGATAATCACGTTCCGCAGCGCGTCCCCCGGCACGTCGACTCCCTGCCAAAAGCTATCCGTTCCCAGCAGCACCCCGCGTGGATTCTGTTTGAAGCTCTCCAGCATCTGATGGCGTGGCTGGCCATCCGCCTGGCTGTAAAGCGCCAGATCTTGGCTGGTCAACCATGGAGTGATGTCACGCGCGACGCGGCGAATCATTTCGTAGCTGGTGAACAACACAAACGCGTGGCCATCAGTTTGCGCGACATAGCGTTTGATCATGGCCGTGCAGAGTCGTTCGAAGTCGTCCTTCGCCTGATTCGGATCGGGCAACCCGCGGACGACGATCAACTTGGCTTGCTCGCGGTAGTTGAACGGGCTGCCCAACTGCAGCGTATCGGATTGCGTCAGCCCGATCCGTGCCTTGAAGAAGTCAAACGAAGGTGTCTTGCCCACGGACAAGGTGGCGCTGGTCAAGATAACGGTGCTTGCCGAATTGAAGAGGGACTCGCGCAAGGCGGGGCCCACATCGATCGGGGCCGCTGCGAGCGTGATGCGAGGCTGACTGCGACGAGTCCAGTTGCGCTCGATCCAATACACCGCATCGGACACCTCTTGCATGCGCCACTGTTCGATCTCGCTGGCCAACCCCATGAGCCGCTCGTGAGCCGAGAGCAGATCCTGCTTCTCGTTGTCATTGTCGAGTCGCTCGGCCAGACCGCGAACTTCCTGTGCGAGTCGGCTGAGGGCGGGCGTCAAGTTATTGGCGACAATCTCCGGCGTATGCACGCGGTGATTCGAACTGGCTTGTCCTTGCGACCAGTGGAACAGATCCCCGAAGAACTCATCCGCCGCCTGGTGGCACTGGAGCACCCGGCGTTGTCCCTCGGCGAATTGATGATGGACCAGCAAACCTTTGTTAGTACGGTCGTTGTACAACTTATTCAGTGTGTATTCGACTTGGCCGGAACTGACACTCAGCCCCAAATGATCGCCGGCCACGGACTCGATGGTATGAGCCTCGTCGAGCACGACCGCATCGTAATCGGGCAAGAGACTGACACCCACGCGTCGCAGGGCGAGATCGCTGAAGAACAATGCATGATTAACGACCAGGATCTGGGCGTTCTGCATCCGTCGTCGAGCGGCATAGTAGAAGCACTGTTTGTAGGTGGGACAGTTCCTTCCCAGGCAGTTCCCGCTGTCGCTGGCCACTTCATCCCAAACGGATCTCAGAGGCTGGAACCGAAGGTCGCTGAGCGATCCGTCGCCACTTTCCTGTGACCACTGCCGAACGTCGCGCAGTTGATCAAACTCCTCGGGCTGCTGAAACAGGCTTGCCGAGCGTGCCAGCGCGGTCTCCAGTCGCCGGCGACTGAGGTAATTGCGGCGGCCTTTGACCAACACGGCCGTACATTCGCGCGGAATGATGCTTTGCAGCAAGGGCAGGTCCTTGGTCATCAACTGCTCTTGCAGGCTGATTGTATGCGTCGAGACGACAATCCGTCGCTTCTTGGCTTCGCGCGGGGGTTCGCCAGTCCCCTGCTCGTCGGCGGTCATCGCCAGGATGGCCGGGACCAGATACCCAAAGCTCTTGCCGACACCCGTTCCGGCCTCGACCACCAGATGCCGCCGATTGGCCAAAGCCGCAGCAACGGCGGCGGCCATCTCCAATTGCTCGGGACGATGCTCGTAGTGAGGCAGTCGCGCGGCGATCCGTCCGCCGGGGCCCAGAATCTCAGCGGGACTCAACATCCGAGCACCATAGCAGTCGGTGGGCCTTCGCGGTAGACGCGACGGCGCACACGAGAGCACTCCAATTTAGTAAAATGTTGGCCGGGTTCTTGAATGAGCCGGTTGCTTCGAGGTAACATTTTCCTTCCGACGTTGGTTCTGACGGTCACGAAACAGTTCGATAGCCCAAGGCTGAACTCCATGGCGAAGAAAGCAAAGGCGGAAACGCCCGATCCCGCGGAAGCAACGAAGAAGCGTATTCTCGTGGTCGATGACGATCATGAAATCATTGATGCCCTGCGGTTCGCATTGGAATCCAAGGGCTACGAAGTGATGATCGCCCGCGATGGCAATCAGGGGCTGGCGATGGCCGAACGCGAAGATCCCGATCTGGTGATCCTCGACATGATGATGCCCAAACGGAGCGGCTTCCTGGTGCTGGAGAAGCTGCGCCGGACACATGCCGTCCCCGTGCGGGTGATCATGATCACGGCCAACGAGGGTAGTCGACACAAGGCCTACGCCGAAATGCTGGGGGTCGACGACTACATTCGCAAGCCCTTTGCTATCGATCGGCTCGTCGATAGCGTGCAGCGTTTGCTGACGTAGCTCGAACCGACTCGCTCCTCCCCGCTCTATTAGAAGGACTAACCGATGGGTTCCGTGCGTTCACGCTTGTTGATCATGATGTTCCTGCAGTACTTCACGTGGGGCGCATGGTTCGTGACGCTGGGCACCTATTTGGCCTCGAACACGGGCGAAAGCGGTGGCGGCTTCTTTTCAGCGGGATTCATCGGTTCGGCCTATGGTACGGCGGCGATTGCGGCGATGCTGGCTCCCTTTTTCGTGGGCATGATCGCCGATCGCTTTGTCGCCTCGCAGTTCATGCTGGCGATCCTGCACTTGATAGGCGCGGGACTGCTGTATTGCCTTTCCACCGTGCAGAGCCAAAACCTGTTCTATTTCACGCTAATCGGATACTTTCTGTGCTACATGCCAACCTTGTCGTTGTCAAACTCCCTGTCCTTTCATCATCTGACCGATCCGGGAAAGCAGTTTCCCGCCATTCGGGTCTTGGGAACGATCGGCTGGATCGTGGCAGGCACTCTTGTAGGCTGGCTGAAGACGGGGTCGGACGGCGGGTATGCGATTGTGGCCGATCAGTTCGCGGGTATCCCACTGAACTTGACGATCGGGAACCTCGCCGGTGCGGCACAAAGTATTGAGCCCACGACGCTGCCGATGAAGATCGCCGTGGTCTCTCAAGTTCTCCTCGGGCTCTTTTGTCTGGTCCTGCCACACACGCCTCCAGCCGGGAAAGGGAAGCGTATCACGGCGTCGGACATCTTGGGACTGGACGCGCTGAAGCTGATGAAGAACTTCTCGTTCGCCGTCTTTGTGCTCGGGTCCTTTTTAGTGGCGATACCCCTGCAGTTCTACTACAACTACACGAACACCTTCTTAAACACGATCGGTGTCGAGAACGCGGCCCAGCGGATGACCTACGGGCAAATGTCCGAGATCTTTTTCATGTTGCTGATGCCGGTGTTCTTCGTGCGACTCGGTGTGAAGTACATGCTGCTGGTCGGGATGCTGTGCTGGAGCATACGTTACGTGTTGTTTGCGTACGGCGATGCCGGGTCCGGCATGTGGATGCTGCTCGCGGGCATTCTGCTCCACGGGATCTGTTACGACTTCTTCTTCGTAACGGGACAGATCTATGTCGATCGACGCGCGGGCGACACAAGTCGCGGAGCCGCTCAAGGTTTTATCGCGTTCGCCACACTGGGCGTCGGCAGCTTTCTGGGCGCTGAATTGTCGGGATATGTCGAGAGAATGTCGACGACGGGTTCGGTCATCGACTGGCATCAGTTCTGGCTGGTCCCGGCGGCGCTGGCCGGGAGCGTTATGATTCTCTTCGCGCTGCTGTTTAACGACAGTGCGGATCAGCCTGTCAAGACTTCGACTGAGGATGCGGGGTAAGTGATTTCACGAGCTGTTCGCGGTGCCCCCGGTTGAATAATGTGCCGCCAGTTGAACTAAGTGTAAATCCCCGGAGTTTGCCCACTTCATAGCAACCAAGCAAAAGTCCCGAAATTAATTGAGGCTGGCGGGCAAAGGGCAAGTTCACTGCATGTCGAGTTCGCGGCGGAGGCGACGTAGGACACGGAACTTGGCTTGCCGCACCGCATTCGGAGTCAGGTTCATATCGGCCGCAACATCGTTTGCCGCTTCGCCATGCAAAGTCGTTCGCTCGAACGCCCGCCAATTGTGGTCGTCGAAGTCCGCGCGGATCGCGTCGAGTGCGGCATGCAACACAATCGCGGTATCGTCGTCCTGTTCCGCCAATTCAACTTCTGATCCCGAAGTCGATGGTGCGGCGCACGGCATCTCGGCACCATCGCCGCTGTGAAGTTGCGTCGCGGCACCTCGTCGAAAGTGGTCGAGCAGCTTGTGCCGCGTGATGCCGTGCAGCCAACCGCGAAAGCCGCCCGAACGATCTGGCTCGAATGCCGATAGGTTGGCGAGCACCGCGCGGAATACCTCCTGCATCACATCGGCGGCGTCGGCGTCTTGCAGCTTGGCTCGGCGACACCAACGATAAACGAGCGGTCCGTAGATTGCCGACAACCGCCGCCATGCCGCGGCGTCCGACTGGCGAGCCCGTAGGATCAGACTGGCCGAAGTCGATTCGGAAGCCGTGTTGACGGAATTCACCAATCTGTTCCTTACCTT
>JBGTHH010000079.1:0-2635 GCA_041746275.1 Pirellulaceae bacterium
CTGGAGGCGGAGGCGGAGGTGGTGGTGGTGTCGCGATGTAGGGATTCTCGACAACCAGTACTTCGTCGGCTTCATTCACTTCGAACGTATCCGAGGCGACTTCAATTGCCCGCGGAGCCCCTTTCCATTTCGCGGCACCGGCCAGTTCGGTTTCCGCGACGACAGTCGGTTCATCATCTTCCAGCAGTTCCAACGACGGTTCGGGTTCGCGAGGCGCGGGAACCTCGACCAGCGAATCACATTCGGGACAGCGAACTTTGCGCCCCACGAGCAACTCGGAAGCCATGCGCGAAGCCTGACAGGACGGACAATGGAAGGAGATCGGCACCTAATTGACCTCCATCACAGCCCACGCCATATGTTGCACTTCGGCGATTCGCGCCGCGGCCTTGGCCGTCGTCGAGATGTGTTTGTGCTTGACTCCCTTCGCCCCTTTAATCAGAACGGTGGTCTTCTTCTGGTCCTTGCCGACTTCCTCTTCGACATAAGCTTGGAGCTCGGATTCCAGGGCCGCGATATCGGCGGCATCGATCAACGTTTCGGACGACTCGCCGTCCCCCTTATAGACCTTGGCGGTTTCGCTTGTATCTCCGGCACCGACCGTAATGATGACGGATTGCTTGAGGAGCACCGTGCCACCCGTCTTGGCGGGAGGCAATGGAACGGCACCCGACTGATCCATTTTCGAGGCGACGATGAAGAAGATCAGTAGCAAGAAGGTGATGTCGATCATCGGCGTGATATCCATCTCGGTATCTTCGAGCGCGCGGCGCGGCTTCATGCATCCCGGATGCGATTGTTCGAGACTTTCGTCCGGCAGGGTATCGTCAGCCATGAGTCGTTATCTCCGACGTCCCGACTCTTTGTTCATTGCGACTTGCATGACCTCGACAAATCGATTTAGACCGGCGATGGCGAGTTCCTCCATTCGCTTGATGCGGATATTGACGGCCGCCACCGCCACGATCAACGGAATCGCGATTGCCAAACCGCAGGCGGTGGTGATGAGCGCGACGCTGATGTTCGAGGCCAAGTCGGCCGGATCCACATTCTCCGACGTGGCCAACGTATCGAAGGCTCCCATCATACCGGTCACCGTCCCAAACAATCCCACCATCGGCGCGCTTTTAATTACAGTATGCACCCACGTCATCTGATGTTCGAGTTCGGCCAGGATATCGCGTTGAAAGCGATCCTCCACAAGCTGACGGACTTTGGCGAAGCCGATCCCGCGATTCAGGATCGCCAAGTGAGCTAACTGCGGGACAGCTCGCAAATCGCCGTCGCAGAGGGCGGCGGCTTCGTCGAAATCGGCTTTCACTAGGGGCTGCTCGAGTTCCTCCAGGAAATCATCCTGCGCGACTTCGCTTTTGAATCGCTTCTGAGCCACGCGGCGCCAGACCATCACACAGCAAAAGCCTCCCCACAGGGCAATCAGCAAGAGCACGGCATAAATGACATAGCCGACCAGCGTAAAGATATTCAAGTCCATGCGTGTCTCTCAAATCAAAGTAGGATCTCAAACGCGTGCGATAACCACAGGTGCCGTCTCTTACTTCGGCTTGGGACGAAACCGCATCTCCGTGACCACAAACTCCCAAGCATTCCCGCGGGGTTGAACAGCAAAGACCGTCTTGAGGTACTCCTGAACGACCTTGCTTTGCTTTTGGGCATGTTCCTGTTCGATCCAGGCCAGCCGGTCCTCGACTTCCTCGGGATAGAACTGCATCAACAATCGATTGTTCACGTTGATGCCGGCTTTAGTCAGCAACTCGCGATCGAACTTTTGCAAGTCGCCGCCGCGCCACGTCATATAAAGACGCTTTTCCTTGTCGCCTGGTCCCGAGCGGGTATCGGGCCGAGCCTTGGTGAGATTAAACGCGTAGTCGACGTTCTTCTTGCCACCACCGGCCGCGCCCAGTTCGATCTTGAAGGAATCGAGTTGGCGGGCATAAGCCGCCACGCTGCTCGACTCGAAGCGAATCTCCCAACGTTCCCAACGCGGGATGATATTGTCACCTTCCCCCAGCGGGCCAGGAGGTCGACTATCCCCCATGCCCCCTTCGCCCTTGCTGGTCGCGTCGGAGGCAATCGACACATTGTCCATCGCCGCCGCCACGCTCGAAACGGCTTCCGTCATCGCCTCCATGGCCACTTCCAACTGGGGCTCGGCCAACTCGGGCATCTCTTCCATGCCTGGTGCCTCCAGGTCACGCTCGAAGCCCTCGGCATGATCGCCGCGGCCCGGCACATTCTCAACGAGCTTCACGGGAACACTGCGGGGAATGAAGACCAGCGTGGCCGTCAGCCAAATGATAAACATCCCCACCACAGTGAAGCCGACCATGATCAGCAACGCCACGATCATGCTGGCGACTTTATCAAACTTCGATACATGCAGATTCGATGTATCGGGCCTGCGAATTGGCTGCGGTACGGTTGTCACGTTTCAAACGTCTCACGGAGAGATGAGTTGCAATACACCAGTCTTCCGATACTGGGCTGTTCCGGCAGTGGGCTGTTCCGGCAGCGATCACTACCGGCACGATGCGTCTTCAACGTGAAAGGACGATACGGCCCAAGTGGAGATGTTTGATGGTAATGCCGACAAAATTGAATGTCAAGCAAGCCAAGT
>JBGTHH010000080.1:0-4294 GCA_041746275.1 Pirellulaceae bacterium
GGTGCGACGACTTCGGAGACGGCTGGTACATTTCCGGCTGGAACTTCCTGAATCTAAGCTAGTGTGGTTCGAGCATGGGCCGAGTGCTCTGACAAGGGCGGCGCCGCAGCAGGTTATCAGCAGTGTCTGATTCTGGTCTCCCCCCAGCCAGTCTCCCTGTACTGTGGCGACCGTGTAGAGAGCGGCAGCAATACGTGCCCGCGGTTGCTGTCGCTCCTCTTTTTCCACTACCAGTCGACCTGCTGGCAGGCGGTCGCAGGATTCTGGTAGGCCACCCGGGGCAGCCGGACGCAGCGTTCGGGGAGGCCACCCGGGGCAGGCGGCCGCAGCGTTCGGGGAGGCCACCCGTGGTAGGCGGCCCAGAAAAAACCGCAAATGGATCCCGTGCCGAACTCGATTACGATCACGAGTAGAGTCGGGGAGTGGCGCGGTGGTTTAGGGTAGAGCATTTGTACGGTTGCGGCCCCTTTCGGAACGGCCGTGCCTTGATGCACCCACCATGCTCCGTTTCCACGTCCCCGCTCATCGAACCGGACGGGCGGATCTCCCGCATCCGGCTCTCCGACCAGATGATTACGTACCTTTCGCCCACAGGGAGTTGCGGCGGACAGAGTCGATAAGCTTGGTCAGGCGGTACGTTTGGTACAGCCGAACATCGGAGAAACAGCTGGAACTGCTCCGCTTACCGGTCTTCCGATGCAACCACCAGCGCAGCCGTCGGCAGGTGTGCTGCTGCACAGTCTGCCAGGCTCCAGTCACATAGCCGATGCTGAAGTAGTTGGCCCAACCGATCAGAGTTCGATTCAGGTGGCCCACTTGCTCTTCGTGAGTCAGCCAGAGGCGTTTTGAGCTGGTCAGCTCGCTGATCCGCTCACAGATCCCCTGGACTTTGGCTTTCGCCGGCACCACCGTGCGGTAGCGTCGGCCGGTCCGCCAGGAGACCTGCTCGCAGAACTGGAAACCGAGGAACCGAAAGGGTTCCCTCGGGTAGTGACAAAGGCGAGTTTTCGTGGTGTTGACCGTCAGACGCAGGCGATGCATCATCGTCTGCATCGTGGCCATGGCGTCCGGGCCTTGGCCCGGACGACAGCAGATGACAAAGTCATCGGCATAATTCACCACGTAGGCACCCAGGCGATCTTGATGCCCTCCTGTTTTCCACCCCAGCACGAACCGGCGCATATACAGGTTCGCAAGAAGCGGAGAGGCAACTCCCCCCTGTGGCGTGCCTCGATGCTCGTCCTTATTCCGAGTGGTCCGCGTCTTGCGGCCGGAATCGTCCGTTTCTTCTACGGGCGACTCCAGCCATCGCTTGACCAGACGCAGTATCCGACTGTCGCTGATGCGACGAGCCACACACTGAATCAATTCCCGGTGCGGAATCGTATCAAAGTACCCGCTCAGATCCGCATCGATCACTTCCGTGTAACCCCGATCCAGCCACGATTGAACCTCGCCAATGGCTTGGTGCGCACTGTGGTTGCGTCGATAGGCGTGCTGTTCTGGTTGAAGGTCCTCGTCGAAAATAGGTTCAACGACGATTACAAAAACCATCTGCACCACACGGTCCCGAATGGTCGGGACATTCCCATCTAACTGCACATGACTCCAGCGCGCCTTCGGGTTCGGTGGAGATCGTGCATCCGTTCCATCCCTTACGTGGGAAGCAGTTCGCGATCCTGAAGTCGCGTTGCGTGCGTGGCGTGGAATGCTTGGTTCTGAAAGGCTCAGAGGCAGGCACATTTGCCGTGCCACGCGATTGGACCGATCAGGCTCGGCCCGATGTGTATCGCGATGCGGGTGTCGTGCCGCGGTTTCTCAAGCTCGAATCCCTCTTGTCGATCGTTGAACTGTCGAACTCCATCTTGAAGAAACGAGGTTGACCCATGCATTGCCAAAACATCATATTGCTCCCAGCGTTTTTCAACTCATCACTGTCGGCCGAATTTGACCGCTTTGCCGGCCACGCGATCGCTGTCCGCGCGCAATGGAGTGGCGCGCGATGCAACGCAAGGAGGAGTTGTCGTGTCTTTAGGGTCCATTCGTCCCCGCTTGCTGCTCACGGATTGCGATTCGCATCAACTGGCTACCTTGATCGCGAACATGGTCGAGGACCATCTCCGTGCAACTGCGTCGACGGAACAACCACTCCCCTTCGAACAGGAGACGCGCAATGACAGACAAGATCACACGTCAACATTTGAAAAAGACGGCGCATGTCTACATTCGCCAGTCGAGCATGGGACAAGTACGGCATCACCGTGAGAGCACCGAACGACAATATGCGTTGGAGGACAGAGCACGTTCCTTCGGTTGGCTTCCAGATCGGATCAAGGTACTCGACGGAGACCTGGGATGTTCTGGTTCGTCAACGACGGATCGCACTGATTTCAAAACGCTCGTTGCCGACGTGTCGTTGGGTAATGCCGGAGCGGTGCTCGCGCTGGAAGCATCGCGTCTGGCGAGATCCAACGCGGATTGGCATCGGCTGATCGAGATCTGTGGCATTACCCGGACGCTGATCATCGATGAGGACGGTTGTTATGACCCAAGCGACTTCAACGATGGTCTCCTCTTGGGCCTGAAGGGGACGATGGCCCAAGCCGAACTGCATTTCATCCGCGGTCGATTGCAGGGCGGAAAGCTGAACAAAGCAAAGAAGGGAGAATTACGTTTTCCCCTGCCCGTTGGCTACGTGTTCGACGAAGCGAATCAAATCGTCAAAGATCCAGACGAACAAGTTCGCGGTGCGATCGGGCTTGTCTTCACCGCGTTCCTCGAAACCGGTTCCGCCTACGGCGTTGTCCAGCGTTTCGCCGAGGACAACTTGTCCTTTCCGAAGCGAAGCTATGGTGGCGTGTGGGCGGGTAAACTCCAATGGGGGCGATTGACTGACAGCCGTGTTCTGGAGATCTTGAAGAATCCGTCATACGCTGGAATTTATGCCTTCGGCCGTTACCGGTGCGTCAAGGAAATACTTGAGGACGGTGAAATACGTTCCTCCATCGCACGCATGCCACGCGATGAGTGGTTGGTTGAGATTCGCGATCACCATGAAGGCTACGCCTCGTTTGAACAGTACTTGAAAAACTTGGATGCGATTGAACGGAACCGAACGAACCCCACGGAGGCTGTCTTGAGTGGACCAGCGCGCGAAGGACTTGCCATGTTGCAGGGACTGCTGATTTGCGGGTATTGCGGGCGTCGCCTGACCCCCCGTTATCGGGGCAACGGCGGCCTTTATCCAATCTACGAATGCAATTGGCGAAAACGTGAAGGATTATCCAAGACATCGTGCATGTCGGTTCAATGCGGCTATCTCGATCGTTCTGTCGAGGAACGGATTTGGGAAGTTGTCAACGAGGAGCAGCTCAACCTCGCTCTCGACGCGTATGACATTCTCCGGCAGCGTGAGCAACAGATCAACACTCAGTGGAAACTCCGTTTACAACGTGCCGAGTACGAAGCTCAGCTGGCGCAGAAACGATACGAACAGGTTGATCCAGAAAACCGCCTGGTGGCATCGACACTCGAACAGCGATGGAACGACGCACTCATCGAACTGGAGGACGTGCAGAACCAAATCGCCGATTTGCAGCGAAAGGAAAACGTTGTCACTTCACATGAGCGCGAAGAGGTGTTGAAGCTGGCGCAGGATCTTCCTCGTCTTTGGAAAAGCGATGCCACATCCACGAAGGATAAGAAACGAATCCTTCAACTGTTGATCCAGGACATCACCGTGGAAAAACCGGAAAAAGGGCGGGTGGTTCTGCATGTCCGTTGGCAAGGCGGCCAGTGCGAGGATCTTGATGTGGGGTTGCCTCGCCCAGCCGCCGACCGCTGGCGTCATAGCGACGCGTTGGTGCGGCGCGTGCGCGAATTAGCTCGAAACTTGTCCGATGAAGAAATCGCCGCCAAACTGAATGCCGAAGGGCTCCAGAGCAACAAGGGCAACAGCTTCACTCGCTCCAGCGTCTCCTGGATTCGGCACAAGCACGAAATTCCACCGGTGGACAAGAAAAAGCCGGAGGAACAAACGGTCAAGGAAGTCTCCGAACAATTCGGAGTCAGCCCAGGCGTCGTCTACTACTGGATCGCCAACAAGATCATCACGGCCCGCCGCCTGAACCACGGATCGCCCTACTGGATCACGATCAATCCACAGAAGAAGCGAGATCTCGAACAGTGGGTGCGTGAGTCGAAACGCATTCAACTCCGCTAGTTTCTTTTTTTGTCCGTTACTCCTAATGCTTATTGAAGGAGGTGTAGTATGCCGCCAACGTCGGAATTCCCA
>JBGTHH010000081.1:0-3460 GCA_041746275.1 Pirellulaceae bacterium
TCGACCTCCCCATGACGGCGGCGCAGGGCATCCTGCACGCCTTCGGCTCGCTGTATCTGTCCGTGAATGGTGGCCCAGGCAGCGGTTTGTATCGGGCTCGTGATACCAACGGCGACGACCAATACGATGAAGTAATGAAGCTGAAGGATTTTCGAGGCGGTGGCGAGCATGGCCCGCACGCGTTGCGTCTGTCGCCCGACGGCAAGTCGATCTACGTCATCGCGGGCAATCATACGGCACCGCCGCTGCGTCCGGGAGACGAACTCCAGGAATCGTCAGGCGTGGCGAGTCGAATTCGCACGAACTGGAACGAGGATCTGTTACTGCCTCGCCAATGGGACGCGAGGGGTCATGCCCGTGGCGTTTTGGCTCCGGGTGGTTGGATTGCGAAGACCGATCCCGACGGCAAGACGTGGGAGATGTTTAGCATCGGATATCGCAACCCCTATGACATGGCCTTCAACGCCGATGGCGAATTGTTCGCCTACGATGCCGACATGGAATGGGATATGGGAACGCCGTGGTATCGACCGACTCGCGTCGTGCATGCGACCAGCGGCAGCGAATTCGGCTGGCGTAGCGGGACGGGCAAATGGCCGTCCTATTACCTCGATAGCTTGCCACCGATGGTTGATATCGGCCCGGGATCGCCAGTTGGTGTCGAGTTTGGCTACGGCACGAAATTTCCCGCCAAGTACCAGAAAGCTCTCTACATCTGCGACTGGACCTTCGGCACGATGTATGCCATTCACTTGGAAGCGGCGGGAGCCAGTTATACCGGGACGAAGGAGGAGTTCATTTCGCGAACGCCGCTGCCGCTGACCGATGTGGTCGTCGGAGCCGACGGCGCGTTGTACTTCACCGTCGGTGGTCGCGGTACGCAGTCGGAGCTGTATCGCGTCACGTATGTCGGTCAAGAATCGACGACAACCGTGGATTCGCGTGACACGAAGTTCGCGGAGCTGCGTCGGGTCCGCCAGGATATTGAACGATTCCACAACTCGCGATTCGCCGACGAACCAACACTCGACATGGCCAATGATGTAGCGGCCTTGATGGGTCACGCCGATCGACACGTTCGCTACGCAGCTCGCGTCGCACTCGAACACACGCCGTATCTAGCCGAGCTGACACCCACCTCGACCGATGCGGTGATACAACGTTCCGCTGGACTGGCCCGTGCGTGGCGGGCTCCTCAGGAAAAAGAGCCGTCGCTGCAACTCGCGCTGGAAGGTTTGATGCAATTCGATCTGGCGGGTTTGGACGAGCGTCAGCAGTTGGATTACCTGCGAGCCCTGTCGTTGGTGTTCATTCGTTTCGGCGAGCCCACGGCCGAGGTGCGTCAACACTTCATCACGCAACTCGACCCGCACTACCCGGCGGAGTCCGACGCGCTCAATCGCGAATTGTGTAACATGTTGGTCTATCTCAATGCGCCCAAAGTCGTCACCAAGACACTCGCTTTGATCGAACAGCCTTCCCAGGTCGCCACCGCCGAGATGTCACAATTATTGGCGAGAAACGCGGGCTACGGGGGGACCATCGCTCAAATCCTGAAGAACCAAGTCGACTTGCCGAAGTTGGATTACGCGTTCGCGTTGCGTAACGTGCGCTACGGCTGGACGCTCGAACAGCGACAGTTCTACTTCGCGTGGCTCGCCGACGCGCGGACCAAGAGCGGCGGTGCCAGCTATGAGGGATTCATCGACAACATTCGCAGTGAGGCGCTGGCTAACGCTTCCGAGGCGGAGCGACAAGCGATTGAATCCACGGTCGTCGCCGCTCCCGTGAAGCCCACCGAATTGCCTCAGGCCACGGGACCCGGACATGACTGGCAGTTGGAGGAACTGGTGGCACTCACCGACGCGGGCGTGAGTCAGCGAAACTTCGAACGTGGCAAGACCATGTACGCGGCCGCTCGCTGTGTCGTTTGTCACCGCTTCGACGGCAGCGGTGGAGCGACGGGCCCCGATTTGACGAACGTCGCCGGTCGCTTTAGCTTCCGAGACCTAAGCGAGGCGATTGTCGATCCGAGCAAGGTTGTCTCGGATCAGTATCGGGCCTCGGTGATCGTGACCACCGGCGGGCAAGTGATCACCGGACGGATCGCCAGCGAACAGGATGGGACGCTAACCATCCTGACCGACCCCGAAGATGTCCACAAGGTGGTGGTCATTCCCGCCGCCGAAGTCGACGAAGTCACCCCGTCCAAGGTATCATTAATGCCAAAGGACTTGTTGAAGACATTGAACCAAGACGAGGTTCTCGATCTGTTGGCGTATCTGCTATCTCGCGGCAATCCGGACGACGTGATGTTTAAAAAGTAAAGGGGCTTTCAAATGGACCGTGAAGAGCTTAATCAACTTATCAAAGAGGGGCCCGTGTTGATCAAGATGAACAACGGGGACACGTTCGAGATTCCGTCACCCGAGTTCGCAGTTGTCTCGGATCTGCACGTGCATCTCCTCGTACGTTCTGAATCCGATGGAAAACTACGGGCGAAGATCCTGTCGCTAGTCTGCATTTGCTCCGCGGAGCTCTTGGTTTCCTAACTGCCGGTGAAGAGGTTGAAAGTGCAAGTAAACAAGTTGAGCCACTCGTGTTTCTTCGTCGTGGCTTTATTTGCCAGTTTCTCATCACTGCGCGCGGAGGAGACGATCGACTTCAATCGCGACATCCGCTCGATTCTCTCGAACAAGTGTTTCACTTGCCACGGGCCTGATCCGGATGAGCGTCAGGCTGGCCTACGGCTCGATACGCAAGTGGGAGCATTCTCGCCCGCGGATTCCGGCACCGTCGTGATCGTGCCCAACAAGCCCGAGGAAAGCGAGTTAATTGCACGCGTTTCCAGCAGTGACGACAGCCTTCGGATGCCTCCACCCGAATCGGGAAAGACGCTATCGCCGCAGGAAGTCCAACTGCTAACGGAGTGGGTCAGGAAGGGTGCGGGATACTCGGCTCATTGGTCGTACCTCACACCGGTTCGTCCCGAATTGCCTTCGCTTGCGTCTCATCAAGACTGGCCGAGCAACGGCGTTGATCACTTCCTACTCGCTCGTCTGTTGCAAGAGAAGCTCACACCATCTCCGGAAGCGGATCGCTACGCCCTCGCACGTCGACTGTCGCTTGATCTGACGGGTTTACCGCCGACGGTCGAAGAAGTCGATCAGTTCGTACACGATCCAGATCCGAAAGCTTATGAAAAGCTCGTTGATCGTCTGCTGGAAAAGAAGACTTATGGCGAACATTGGGCGCGCTTGTGGCTCGATTTGGCCCGCTACGCCGATTCGGCTGGTTACGCGGACGATCCGCCCAGAACCATTTGGGGCTATCGCGATTATGTCATCCGCGCGCTGAACGATAATAAGCCCTTCGACCAATTCACGATTGAACAGATCGCCGGCGACCTACTTCCCAACCCCACCGACGACCAATTGATTGCGACCGCCTTCCATCGCAA
>JBGTHH010000082.1:0-7969 GCA_041746275.1 Pirellulaceae bacterium
CACGAACAGCTCGCAATGATCTATCAACTGGCCTTCAATCAGCATACTACCGACCGCCGCTACGTCAGCGCAGTTTCGACGCTTCTCGAACTGCTCGAACTCTGGATGGATGGAGAGATTCCCAGTGAGTGCTTGGACCTCATCACCAAGAACGGAGAACTGCATCAGCAATTGCCTCCTGAGGTCGGTCGACTGCTCCGATGGCGGTTCTTGCGAGCGTGTTCGATACGTGGCTATTCACGTGTCGACACCTTGGCATTGGCGACGCGCGCCGCTACCTTCAGTCGGCTATTTACCTGGCCGGGGACGCTACCGACGAGGCTGGTTGGTCTGGCGTTCGCCATTCAAAGACTGAACGATGGCGACAGCTTCCGCACGATCTTTGACCTGGCGGAGGATGGCAACGCCAAGGCCGTTGAATGGGCGGAGTTAAACGATGCGGGTGCGGAATCGGCAAGCGGCGACATCACGATCCGAGGAGACGGACTATTCGTGAAGGGAATGGCGATCACTCAACGACCGGAGACACGAATAACTGCAAATAAACGTTTCGTACAGACTGGCTGGACTTATCAGCGAGTGGACGGGGGACCAGACCTTCGATATAAGAGCAATCCTCCGCGCGGGTACAATGAAACGGTCGACTATTCTCTCTACATCAATGGCCGCGAATTCCGCTACGCAAGTGACCCTTCGCAACTCAAGAAGATTATTCATCGCTGTTCGGATACGTATTTCGAAAGCATTGTGCCCCAGTTGAGTCGGGATTCCGCAACAGCTCAACCTCCGGATGGACAGCGTCGCGTCTGCTGTCCGCATTGTGGAACTTGGCAGACCGCATGAATGAGAACGGGCGTAGCTCGTTGCTCGAAGGAAGGCAGCATCATTCTCAATCGTAATAAGTGGTCGACCGGTGACTAGTAACCGGCGTGTTTCAGTTCACAAAGGAAGCAAGAGGAGTCTCATGGGTTGGATATTTCGCAAAGCATTGAACTTGGGACCATTCCGTATTTCGTTGTCTAAGTCAGGCGTTGGTTGTTCAGTTGGCGTGCCGGGATTGCGGACGGGAATCAGTTCTCGGAAGCGACGCTATACTTCGGTCAGCGTTCCAGGAACTGGGTGGCGGTATCAGACAACACATCAGCGGTCGGCCAAGAAGAAGTCAACCGGCATCTTCGATTCGCTCTTTGGACTCTGAAGCCCGACCAGAAGTCTTCGTTTTATCTTGCGTTAATCACATAGGAACTCTCCGCATGCGACCCATTAGATTTGTTCGCGTCCTGCGCACGTCATCCTCAGAACGATTCATTCTCCAGCGAGATGGCGAAGACTTCGCTGCGGTCGATTTGCACTTTCTCGCGGACGGCAAGGTTGCCGCAACGCTCGTCGTTCTGACCTCCATTCAAATGCTCGACACAGAGACAACCCAGATCATCGACGAGATTGATAATGCTCTCTTGCCGGACCAGGCCTATGAATCAGGAGATTTTGTCGTCACGGTCGTTCGTGGCGAAGTCGCAGGAACATTCGCTTCCGAAGCGAGTTAGTTGACCGGTATATCTATGAAGAACGAGGACTCAAGGTGCTCGTGATCGACACCGACACGCAGGCGGATTTCACTAGTTCCTTCCTCGCACCGGCGCACACCGTGCCCAGTGTGGAACGGCTCTCCCACCCGGGTGCTGAGCAAAATCCCCTGCTCCTCGTTCGCCGCACGGCTTATCCAGGGATCAACGTTCTCCCTGCGAGCGCGGCGCTGGCCCGCTTTGATTTTGCGGATCAGCGGGAGTGGGAGCGAGCGAATCTTCACCTGTCGCTTGTCGAGCCGATCCGCGAACTGCGACCGCATTACGACTACGTGATGATCGACTGCCCGCCGCGTCCTGCGACCTGACGAGTCAGCCTGGAAAGGCTGACGTACATGGGCGTCTCTCTCTGGTGAGCTTCGCCGCGCTTTGCACCAGTGACGGCGTCATCATCCCGATGGAGGCGGCGAACACACAATTCGAGAAGAGTGTCACCGACCGCGTCCGAAGTCCTATCCTTGTCCGCACTGCGGGAAGCACGGCAAGCGAAAGCAACGATTGCAGCCAAGTCCGCTCCATCGCCTTCAGCAAGAATCTGTACAGCCTGCCGATCACCGGCTAAGGCCGGAACTCCAACAAGTCCGCTCCATCGCCTTCGGCAAGATCATGTACCTCGACATCACTTACACAGAGTGTCGTGCCTCGATTCGCTGGGGCTACCTGCGTGGGCTCAGCGCTCGACGGATTACATGTTAAGATCGGAGCCATGTCGTTTCCGACCCCACGTTATCTCGTGCCGTTCCACCCTAAGCAGTTGCCACACTGCTTTACCGATGTGCTGATCATCGGCGGCGGTTTGGCTGGCTTGCGAGCGGCGAACGCCGTGGACTCCAAACTCTCCGTCCTCGTCGTGACCAAGGACGAGTTGCTGCAATCCAATAGCAACTATGCTCAAGGCGGTATCGCGGGGGTGCTGGCACCGGACGATCGCTTCGAGGACCACATTGCCGACACGTTGACGGCGGGCGGCGATCTGTGTGATGAAGAAGTCGTCGCCATGGTGGTGCGAGAGGCTCCCGAGCATATCAACGAACTGATTCGTTGGGGCACCGAGTTCGACCGGGAATCGGGCGAGTTGACATTGGGACGCGAGGGCGGGCACAGCCATCACCGCATCGTCCATGCCTTGGGAGACGCGACCGGTAAAGAAGTGATGCGTGCGGTCGTCGAGTGGACGCGCCGCCTGCGCAATGTTGAGATTCGCGAGCGCAGCTTCACACTCGACCTGCTCACCTGGGATGGGGCTTGTCGAGGCGCGTTGGTCTGCGACCAATGGGGGACGAAAACCCTGGTCTGGGCCAAACAGACGATTCTGTGTACTGGGGGTGTCGGGCAGGTCTATCGGGAGTCGACGAATCCACCCGTGGCCACGGGCGATGGGTACGCGATTGCCTTTCGGGCGGGAGCGGAGTTACGGGACATGGAATTCGTGCAGTTCCACCCCACCGTACTCTACATCGCCGGAAGTAGCCGAAGCTTGATTACGGAAGCCATTCGTGGCGAAGGCGGGCGCTTGATCGATCGTCAAGGGTATCGCTTCATGCCCGACTATGACCAGCGCGGCGAGTTGGCTCCCCGCGACGTCGTCTCGCAGGCGATTTCCAGCCAGATGTCCAAGACTCGCCATCCCAATGTCTATCTGGATCTCAGCCATCTCGATCCGGATTTCGTTCGCAAGCGATTTCCGGGCATCGCGGCGGTCTGCTTGAAATTCGGCATCGATATCACGCGCGATCCAATCCCCGTCCGACCGGGGGCCCACTATATGATCGGTGGCTTGTCGGTCGATCAGCAGGGGGCCACGACCCTGCCAGGACTGTGGGCGGCTGGAGAAGTCACCTCCAGCGGCTTGCATGGGGCGAATCGTTTGGCGTCCAATAGCCTGTTAGAGGGCTTGGTCTACGGAGCCCGCGCGGGGCGAGCCGCCTCCTCCCTCGCTGCGGATACACCCGATGATTTTCGGGCGCTGCCGCTGAGCAACGCGCGCGTCGAGGATCAACCGGAACCACTCGATTTGGGAGATATCCGCAACTCGCTGAAGAGCTTGATGTGGCGGGCCGCAGGCGTGCAGCGTGCGCGGGGCGAATTGGAGGATGCCGCGGAAACGATCGATAACTGGTGCCGCTATGTGTTGGCTCGGCAGTTCAGCGATTCCGACGGATGGGAGCTACAGAATATGCTGACCGTGTCGCGGATTATGGTCGCGGCCGCGCTGGCTCGAGAGGAATCGCGGGGCGTCCACCTACGCACCGACTTCCCCAACGTGGACGACGAACATTGGCATCGACGGCTGGCCTTCCGGCGAACGGAAGCTGGACTCGTGGAGCTCGCCCTGAGTTAACGTAAGACGGAAGGCAGCTTGAATTCCCGGGGCCGGGTCTCTACATTGTGGCCTACGCTTGGCGCGGGGGCGTGCCTCTCGTGCTGATGAACCATCCCACCGGGAACCGCGTAAACAACCGTTGTGGTCGGTGTGATTTGTCCCCGACCCAACGCATTTAGGGACAATTGGGGAACCGTTTTTGGTTCCGGGATGCCGGCTCCCACCTATACCGGATCTTCCCGAAGTCCTGTCCACAGTAGTAAATACGGAATTGCTGATGATTGATAAAGCGATGTCGACCTCGACCGATGCGGTGGCCCGACCGCCCATGATCGAGGCGATTGGGTTGTCAAAGTATTACGGGATCTTCACCGCCACGAAGGACGTGTCGTTCAGCGTCCATGAAGGAGAGCTGGTCGCCTTCCTAGGGCCCAACGGTGCTGGCAAGAGCACGACCATGAAGATGTTGACCGGTTACCTCGCACCCTCGGAGGGCATCGCCAAGATCGCCGGGCATGACATGTCCACCGATCGCCTGGCCGCCTCGGCGCGACTCGGATACTTGCCGGAAAACGGCCCTTTGTATCCCGACATGACTCCGCACAGCCTGCTCAGCTTCTTTGCCGATGCGCGTGGCATGGTGGCTCCGCGGAAGCACGATCGGATCGATGCGGTGATCGATACCTGCAAGCTGGAATCGGTGGTGTATAAGCCGATCAGTAAGCTCTCCAAGGGCTTTCGTCAACGCGTGGGCATGGCTCAGGCGCTGTTACACGAGCCCGACGTGTTGATCATGGATGAGCCCACGGCGGGTCTCGATCCGAATCAGATCCGCGATGTGCGCGACGTGTTACGACAGCTCAGTGCGACGAAGACGATCTTGTTGTCCACGCACATCCTGCAAGAAGTCGAAGCCATGGCCAGTCGCGTGATCATGATCAACGAAGGTCGATTGGTGTACGACGGATCGGTTAGCGATTTGGGCGCGGACAGCCACGGATTGCAGCAGGCCTTTCATCGTTTGACTAAAGCGGAGGCGACGGTCTAGGGGCGGTTTGGAAGCGGGTGCTGGCCGCTTCGTGCCAGGGCTGCCGGTGTGACGAATCGCTCGCCAAGGAATCTCGGATGTCCGAGAACGTCAACAATACTTTTATTTCCATCATGTCGATTGATTGCGAAACGGAACCGAAGTCATGGATTTAGGTTTAGCCTTTTTACAAATCCTATTATTGGATCTCTCGTTTCTGGCCGTCTGTGTGTTGGCCATCTCGCCACTCATTGTCTACAAGAAGGCGGCCTTCGCGGTATTGAAGCGGAACTTCGTGGGCTACTTTAGCAATCCCACCGGTTATGTTTTTCTCTGCCTGTTCGTGTTGCTGACGTCCTTTGCCGCCTTTTGGCCGCATGAGTTCTTCACCTCCAACTTGGCGAATTTGGATCAGCTCAACAAAGTCTTACCTTTAATTATGCTGGTGTTCATTCCCGCCATCACCATGAGCATTTGGTCGGAGGAACGGCGACAAGGCACGGACGAGTTGTTGTTGACGCTGCCGGCCGACGACTTTGATATTGTCATCGGTAAGTACTTGGCGGCCGCCGCCATTTTCACCGCCTCGCTGATGTTCTCGCAATTCTCGAATTACATGGTGCTGGCCCAGCTCTCGTTGGGTGATTTGGATACGGGACTGTTCTTTACGACTTATTTAGGCTATTGGTTGGTCGGTTTGGCCATGCTAGCGATTGGCATGGTAGCTTCGTTTTTGACGAGCAATATGACCGTCGGTTTCATTCTGGGGGCGGCCTTTAATGCGCCATTGGCCTTTGCCGCTAGTGCCGATCTGATTATCCCGGTGCCCGCGCTGTCGCGTCTGGTGTCTTTCTGGAGCTTGGCGGCGAATTTTGATGATCTCGGTCGCGGTGTCGTCAGTACTTCGTCGTTCTTCTACTTCGCCATGGTCGTGACTGTGGGGCTCTATGTGAGCATGGTTCTTATCGGATCACGGCATTGGAGTGGAAAAGGCGGTCCCTGGATGTTCATGCACTTTGCGATTCGCACCGCGGCCTTGGTCATGATTCTGCTGTGCGGCTTACTCTTCTTCAACGATCACGATTGGATTCGCAAGGACGTCACGGCGGGTAAGGTAAGCTCGCTTTCGCCGAAGACGCGTGAGCTGATCCGCAATTTGGAGTCCGATCATCCGATCATCATCGATGCCTTTGTAAGCGGCGAGGTGCCGGAGGCGTATGTGCAGACCAAGTTCAATCTGCTCTCGTTGCTCAAAGAGTTCGAGGCCATGTCGCGCGGCAAGATTAAAGTTCGTTTACATAACAATTTGGAACCGTTCAGTGAGGAAGCCGCTCTGGCACAAGAACGCTTTGGAATCCAGCCCACCATGGTGCGCACACGCAGTCGCGGCGCATTCAAGGATGAAGAGGTGATCTTGGGCGCGGCCTTCAATTGCGGATTGGAAAAGGTCGTTGTGCCGTTTTTCGATTATGGAATTCCGGTCGAATACGAATTGATTCGCTCCATTGGCACCGTCGCTCAGGGTGAGCGCAAGAAGGTGGGGATCGTGCGCACCGATGCCCAGCTTTATGGCGGCTTTACATTCGCCGGTGGCATGCCGCGACAGATTCCGCGGCAGGAGATCGTCGAGGAACTCGCGAAACAGTACGACGTCGAGGAAGTGGATCCCACTAGCCCGATCGAAGAGGAAAAGTATGACGTTTTAGTCGTCGTCCAGCCTTCCTCGCTCAGTCCCCAAGAGTTGCCGAATGTGATCGAAGCGATTAGCAATGGGCAACCGACCGCCATTTTCGAGGATCCAGCTCCGATCTTCTTGTCGTCGGCACCGGGAACGGGCGAGCCCAAGCAGGCTCCTGGCGGTATGTTCGGTGGCGGCGGCCAGCCGCAACCCAAGGGCAATGTCCAAGATCTATGGAAGGCCATTGGCATCGCTCCACCGGGCGAACCGGGCTTTCAGGGCTTCAGTCCCGATATTGCTTGGCAACGTTACAACCCATATCAAAAACTGCAGATTCAAGGGATTCCCGACTCTTGGGTGTTTGCCAGTACCGAAGCACCTGGTGTGGTCAACGCCATGAACGACGAAGATCCGATTACGGCCGGGCTGCGTGAGATTCTGTTTCCCGTGCCGGGAGTGATTGTTCCCGCTCCCAATAGTGAATTGAAGTTTACTCCATTGGTAAAAACCGGCGACTTCGCGGGACGCATGCGGTACGAGCAGTTTCGTAGCAACCAACAAGATCCAGCTCGGCTCCAAGGGGCGCAAGGCAACCCGACGGGCGAGCAGATCCTCGCGGCGCGGATTCAAGGCGTCAGCGAGTCGCCCGCCGCTGAGGGTGAGAACCCATCTGAGAATGCCTCCGCGTCGCAATCGAAACCGCTCAATGTGGTCTATGTGGCCGATATCGATTTGATGATGTCGGCGTTCATGCGGATTCGCGCTCGGCCTGATGACGACGAGGAAATGAACTGGCGCTTCGAAAACGTCAACTTCCTGCTCAACATCATCGATTCCTTGTCAGGGGACGACAACTACGTCGAGATCCGCCGCCGCAAGCCCTACCATACGACCTTAAAAATGGTCGAGGAAAACGTGCGTGCCCAACGCGATCAGGAGTTCCGAAATCGCATTCAGTACGAAGAGGAATTCAACGCGGAGATCAAGAAAATCGAAGACGAGAATCAAAAACTCAACAAGGAACTCAACGACCAATTGGAGTCCATGCAGAAGAAGCAGCGGGAAGGGGGCGACGTCAGTTCCGCGGACCTGCTGGCCTTGATGCAGGCGAAATCGATCAAGCAGCAGGAGCTTCAGCAGAAACTCGATGTCAAACGCGAACAGATGCAGCGTCAACGCGACGACAACATCGAGGACGCTCGGCGACAGACCGACTTGAAGATCCTGAAGATTCAGAATTTCTATAAGTTCATGGCGGTGGCGTTACCTCCCATTCCGCCGTTGTTGGTCGGGTTGGTGGTGTTCGTCAGTCGACGGTTAAGAGAACGCGAAGGCATTTCCAAGTCCCGGCTGCG
>JBGTHH010000083.1:0-8825 GCA_041746275.1 Pirellulaceae bacterium
GACGGCAATTGCCACCAGGACCAGCATCAAAACCACATCGAAGACGATCCGTTCAGCAATCATCGGAGCGGGTCCAGGGAGCGATGCCGGCGCGGTAGGCGACCTGGGCGACCAATTGACAGCAAGTCGTGCCCGCCAGCATGACCAGCCCCCAGATGAGGATCAGCTTGCCAACCACCCACCCCGATTCTGCCTGGCAGGCCAACCCGAATACGATCAACGCCAGACCCACATTGTCGGCCTTCGTCAGCGCATGCAGCCGCGTGTAGACATCGGGAAAACGCAACAAGCCCACCGTCCCCGCGAAGTAGAAGAACGCGCCGACCACCAGTGCGATGCCCGAAACATATTCACCGAAGCTCATGGTCCGAGGCATCCTGTTCCCGTAAGACAAACGGCCACCGCCGCACAAAGACCACCGTCGAGATCGACGCCAGTAAGGCCAAAACCAAAGCCACGTCGCGCAACGTTGGTTGAGTCAATCCTTCCGCGAGTAACAAGAGAATCGCCGTCCCGGTGGTGCCCAACAGTTGAGCGGCCAACATTCGATCCGGCACGGTCGGCCCCCACCAGACTCGAACTAACCCCGCGGCGACATTGAGCAAGAGAAACAGCGCCAGGCCGATCATGCATCCACTCACGCGACCACTTCCTCTGCGTTCGACGAGGCGGGACCAAAGAGCATCGCTACTTGCCGTTCCAAGTGTCGCAGCGTCTCGATCCCGTCAGGTCCTGAGGTAAGCAAGTGAATCAGCAGGCGGTCCCCATGCCACGCGGCGACCAATGTGCCCGGACAGAGATTGACGACATTGGCGAATAATACTCGAGCCGGACTCGCCACCCCGGACGGTTGCGCCGACAAGAATTGGAACTCGTACTCATGGATCGTCGGCGTGATGGGGAGCCGCCAATGCAGGACCCGCCAAGCCACATCGCAACCGCCCACCAGTGACCGCCACAAAAAGAACGGCACGAACCGTATCAATCCCCACGGACGAAGTCGGAGGTGGGAAGGCGGTGCCTCGCGCAGTCGCCACGCGGCCACCAACGCGATGACCGGCCCACCCCACAGCCAGGACGAGGCCTCACCGCCGGTGAGACATATCCACATCGCTGCCAACAGGAGCGCGCGTATCGTATAAGCCTGGACCATGCTTGACCTCTTCAGGCTCAGCATTGTAAAGGGTGAGTCCTGGCTTGAATACGCGTGATCCGACCCGCGTGGCCGTCAGTTCGGCTATTCCACGGGCTCGGCTTCGAGTTTCATCGAGTCGATGGCGGCGAGGACCTCGTCCAGGCTGTCCTTGAACAGGTCACCGATCAGCAGGTCGGTCACGCCGCCCTTGTACTGGGGAAACTTGCGGACGAAGCGACCGAAGTTGAAACCGTCGTAGTACTCACAGACCAATCGCCGCATGCGGTCCATGCCCTGCACAAAGTCGGCTTCCCATTTGCCCAACTGAGCTCGCGACGTGTCGCCGTTGGCCAGTCCCTCGACGACGGCATCGGCGGCCAGTTGACCCGACTTCAGGGCCAACAACACCCCCGAGGAATAAAGCGGGTCGAGAAATCCAAACGCGTCGCCGACCAGCACCCAGCCATCGCCCGCGACCTGCTTGGCGCGATACGTATAGTCCTTGGTGGCGCGAATCGGAGCGACTTGCTTGCCCAGCGACACACGTTGCTTCACGACGGGACAACGATCGAGCTCCTCCCGATAAGTCGTCTCGTGATCGTCACGCCCTTTGAACAAGTAGTTGAAGTCCGCGACCACGCCCACACTGATGATGTTGTTGTGCAGCGGGATGTACCAGAACCAGCCCTTCTTTCCTTCGACTTGCAGGACCAGCGTCGCCCCTTCATCCTCGCCTTGATCGCGGTAGGCTCCCTCGAAGTACGTCCAGATCGCGCCCTTGTTGAGCAACGGGTCCGAGACGCGCAGCTTCAGCTTATGAATCAGCATAGAGCTTTGTCCGCTGGCATCCACGACGACATCCGCATGGACCGTACGCTGCTCGCCGGCTTCATCCATCACGCGCACGCCGACAGCGCGGTCGCCCTCCATCAACACATCCAGAACCCGCATCCCTTCATGGACGACCACTCCATGCTCCTCGGCGTTGCGGAGCATCATATTGTCGAACTCGCTGCGCAACACCTGCCAGGTCTGCGAGCACTCATGAGGCTTATGTTGCGTGAAGTAGAACGGGGCCGATTGCCGCCCACTCTCGCTAACGAATTGCACGCTGTACTTTTTCACGAACGAGCTGGCTCGCATCTTGTCCAGCATGTTCAGCCGCTGCAGCACCCAATAGGTCTCGGGTATCAGCGACTCGCCGATATGAAACCGCGGAAAGTGCTCCCGCTCGAACAGCTCCACGCGATTCCCCTGCTGGGCAATCAGCGTCGCCGCCGTGGCTCCCGCCGGTCCACCACCGATCACGATGACTTGAGGGTCGTTACCGTCGCGCATGATGAAATCACCTCCCCGTGGATGAAGTAGGTCCCGCAGTATAAGCCAGCTCGTGGGCCTTCAGTACCATATTCGGATAGTAAACAAGTGTCAAGACAATGATTGTTTGAACATTTATATCCGCCGCGACAGAACTAGTGCTGTGTCAATCGGGTTGGAGTTCCGGCTTTAGCCGGTAATTGGCAGCCTGAAGGCTGTACTCCAACTCCAACGCACTAGGGTCGGACTCGTCTGTCTGGTCAGCACGCATGATCACGCCCGCACGCAGGAAGGCCGTGCGCGGCGGCCAACCTCCGGCGTGGACGAGAGTTGTTTCTCTTTCCGCTCCGCGGGATTTGACTTAGAATGACGCCAGTCCCCCAATTTTCTTGAAGAGCCTGTCCGAAAAGGGGTCTGACCCTCTCCGGCAAGGCCAAAAACCCAGTGAAATCGACTCGCCTCCAAAGGGTCAGACCCCTTTTCGGACAGGCTCTGATGGAGTTGATGATGCGCAAGCCGGATGGCCAAACGATTTTTCTGGGCGGCGCTGGGTTAGTGTTAGTGCTAGTGGCGTATCTGGCCTTCTTCAATAATCGCGGTGAGGCCGAGAATCAACGCACGTCCGTTCGTCCGCTCACCCTCGAACGCATTCCCTTTGATGGGCGACAAGCGTATCAGTATCTGGTCGATTTGTGCGCGCTGGGACCGCGGCCGAGCGGATCGGTGGGGATGCAGCAGCAGCAGGATTTGCTGACACGTCACTTCACGCAGCTCGGTGCCACAGTCAATCTGCAGTCGTTCGACATCCGGCATCCCGAGGATGGCTCGCGCGTGACGCTGGCGAATATGGTGATCGAATGGCATCCGGAACGGAAAGAACGCATCCTGTTGTGCGCCCACTACGACACGCGCCCGTTCCCCGACCAGGATCGCCGGAATCCGCGTGGCATCTTTGTCGGTGCGAACGATGGTGCCAGTGGCGTCGCGTTGCTGATGGAGCTAGGTCGGCACCTCCCCGCGCTGGACGGACCCTATGGCGTGGACATCGTCTTGTTTGACG
Organism: Pirellulaceae bacterium; assembly: GCA_041746275.1. Lineage (GTDB taxonomy): Bacteria > Planctomycetota > Planctomycetia > Pirellulales > Pirellulaceae. The sequence goes on from JBGTHH010000083.1 coordinate 3,513, forward strand.
CCGAGGAGTTCATCTTCGACGCCAAACGCGACCCCTACTTTCTCGGATCCGAGCACTTCGCGCGGCAATATGTGGCGGAGCCTCCCGCGCATCGCTATCTTGCCGGAGTCTTGCTCGACATGGTGGGCGACGCGCACTTGGATCTCTACCAGGAACAGCACAGTCTCTATCACGCGCGATCGATTGTCCAAGGCATCTGGAGCACCGCCGCGCGGTTGGGAGTTCGCGAGTTCATCGCTCGGCCCGGCTACGAGATTCGCGACGATCATTTGGCTTTGAATATCACCGCACGCATTCCCACCTGTGACATCATCGACTTCGACTACCCTCGTCCACGGGCCCCGAGTTACTGGCACACCGAGGCCGATACGCCGGATAAGTGCTCGCCCTTGTCACTGGCCAAAGTCGGTTGGGTGGTGCTGGAGTGGCTCAAGGGAGTTCAGCAAGCAAGTTAGCTCGGATTCAGCGATGGGCCGAACGTGTCGTTGCGTATCACGGAGAGGCTGTGAAAAATTGGGACAGGCACCTCGCAGCTACGCGAAATCCTTGCAAAACAACGACATCCGCTCGGAGCCAGTCCCATTTTTTTCACAGCCCTTTTTTTCACAGCCTCGGAGTGACGACCGAGGGTATCATGCCACGATGCAACCGACGCCCCAATCCCGCTTGGTCTTCGATCAAGGCACGCTGCTGTTGGAAGGTTGGTCGGCACCGGCTGTTTGGCACGTGTTCGAGCCCGATCTATGGCATTGGGACGGGCGAGCCCGCGCGTGGCGCTGCGATGCGTGGCACTATCCGGCGGTCGTGCGACAACTTGCCGATCGAGACTGGCCCTGTCAAGACATGGTTTTAGACTGCCAAGCAGTCCATTGGCCACAGGTGGATCTTCACGCTTTGCGCCCCGAGCAACAGCGGGCCGTCGAATCCTGGAGTCAGACGCGGCGCGGCGTCGTCGTGATGCCCACAGGCACGGGCAAGACGGAAGTGGCGCTGCAAGTCATGCGGAACACGACCGTCTCGACGTTGATTGTCTCGCCCGTACGCGATCTCATGTATCAATGGCATCGGCGGATTCTCCGCAGCCTGGGTTACGACGCGGGGGTAATTGGAGACAGCCTGTTCCAAGTTCGTCCCGTCTCGGTCACCACCTACGACAGTGCCTGTATCCACATGCCGCAACTGGGCGCGCGATTCGAGCTGTTGATCTTCGACGAATGCCATCATCTGCCCGGTGAATTGCGTCGCGACGCGGCTCGGATGTCGGTGGCCTCGTTGCGATTGGGACTGACCGCGACGCCCGAGCGATCCGACGGCCGCCACGCGGATCTCGACTGGTTAATCGGACCTGCTGTCTACGAACTGCCCCTGTCGGCGGTGCGCGGTAAGACGTTGGCCGAGTTTGAGGTGGTGCGGATTCCCGTCTTCTTGTCCACCGAAGAGCAGACGCGTTACGACACCCTTGCGGAGCAAGTGCAGCAGTATGTGTATGAACGGCGGAAGGCCGAGCCGCATTTCCAGTGGCAGGATTTGTGCCAGGAGACCGGGCGAGATCCCGCGGCTCGTCGCACGTTGTTGGCCTTTCGCCAGAAGCAGGCGATCGAGGATCGGGCGGAGGAGAAGTTTCGTGTCCTGGAAGATCTGTTCCGCTTACATGCGGGCACGCCGATGATTGTGTTCGCTGGCTCGAATGCCATGGCGCGGGATGTGTCGCGTCGGTTCCTGATCCCGTGTTTGCTCAGTCACTGCGGGAAGCAAGAGCGGCTGGAAGTTCTGGAAGGACTCCAAGTGGGCGTGTATCCGGCATTGGTGGCCAATCAAGTGCTCGACGAAGGTGTCGACGTGCCGGCGGTAAAGATCGGTGTCGTGATCGGCGGCTTAGGCTCTGCGAAACAGGCCAAGCAGCGATTGGGCCGTATCCTGCGGCGCACCGGCAACGCACGAGCCACGTTGTATGAGGTCGTCTGCCGCGACACCAACGAAGTGAAACGTTCCCGCCGTCGCAGGAGCAGCGATGCCTACGCAGGGACGCGACATCGCCGGGCATAAGCGTGGCGTTGCCTTACGCTGCTCGTTCGCGACAATACGCCACATGACCGCCGCAATGCCCAAGATCGCCTACCTCACCGCCGGTGCCGCCGGTATGTATTGCGGCAGTTGCATGCATGACAACACCTTGGCCGCCGCGCTGACTCGGCAAGGTGTCGATGTGCAGTTGATTCCCACCTACACTCCGATTCGAACCGACGAGGACAATGTCAGCGTGGATCGCGTGTTCTTTGGTGGGATCAATGTCTATCTGGAACAGAAAGTTCCTGGCTACCGCTTTCTTCCAGGAGCGTGGCGGGCGCTGTTGGATCGTCCGAGCCTGATCCGCTGGGCGACCAGGAATGTCTCTTCCACCAGCCCCATGTTGCTGGGCAGCTTGACCGTTTCGATGCTGCGCGGCGATGCCGGATATCAGGCGGCCGAAGTCACGAAGATCTGCCAGTGGCTCAGCCAATCGGTGCGGCCGGATCTAGTAAACTTCACCAACGTGCTCATCGCCGGTTGCGTCCCTCACCTGAAACGCGAGCTCGCGGTCCCCGTGGTCGTGACGTTGCAGGGAGACGATATCTTCCTGGAGAGTCTTCCCGAACCCTACAAAGCCCAGGCCCTGCATGAGATCCGCAAGCTAACCGAGTACGTCGATGCGTTCCTGGTTCACAGTCGTTATTACGCCGAATTCATGTCCGAGTATCTGGGCATTCCGTCGAACAAGTTTCGCGTGGTGCCCTTGGGCATCGACACACGCGGTTTTCCGCCGCCGAATCACGCTCCCGCAGTTCCGCCGCGCGAGTCACCCACGATCGGCTACCTCGCGCGTCTCGCTCCGGAAAAGGGGTTGCATCTGTTGGTCGATGCCTTCCTTGACCTGAAACAACGCGCGGCCACGCGATCCGTGCGACTGGAGATCGCGGGCTGGCTGGGCGAGAACCATCGTCGTTATGCCGAGCAGGAGTTTGAAAGGCTGCGCGCCGCGGGCTGGGCCGATGACTTTCGCTACTTCGGATCGGTCACGCGTGAAGAGAAGTTATCGTTCCTACAAGGACTCGACGTTCTCTCGGTTCCCACGACCTATCGCGATCCGAAAGGACTGTACATCTTGGAAGCCTTGGCCGCCGGTGTCCCCGTGGTGCAGCCCGCCCACGGAGCCTTTCCCGAGCTGCTAGCGGCGACCGGTGGCGGCCGCTTGGTCGCGCCGCATGATCCGCACGCCTTGGCGGATGCTTGGGAGGATCTGTTGTGCCATCCCGAGCAGTGCCGCGCGTTGGGACAAGCCGGTGCCGCGGCAGTACACCAGCGGTTCCACGCCGACGCGATGGCCGCCTCCACCTTGGCCACGCTCGCCGAGTTCTTTGTCGACCACCAGTAGCCCACGATGCGACAACGATCGACCCAGCATCGGCTTCTTCGCAAGTTACCGTGGCAGGGCTTTTGACGATCGCACGGACGGCATCGGGCAGCCCACCGCTTTAACCGGCTCGTTGATTGACATCCCAGGCGGGCATCGTGACAATTGAACCTAAGTGCAATTGCCCCGGTGAAGGGGTGATTGTTTGTCGCTAGAACGCTGTCTCTGGGAAGTGGTCGCTCCCGTTCGCGCCGTTCTTATCTGGCTCAATTACCCGATCACCAGGCTTATCACTCGATATGCTTACACGACTCCTCCGATCATTCTATCGCCGCCGCCTCGCACGCGAAGCGAAACGACACCGACAAGCGGCAGAGACCTCACCCGACGCGTCGCGTTTTATTGACCTTTTTGTGACCCGGCTTGAAGATCGCCGCGTGCTGAACGCCGATTTCGGCTTGGTCGCCACGACCTTCGAGATGGAGCTCGTCGATACGACTCCGGTGGATCACTTTGATCCGGTCGTCTCCGATGGGGACACGATGTTTCGCGACGAAGGTTCGACGACGCTCGCGGGCGTCGAGGAGGCTTGGGCCAGTCCTGCGACAACCCTGGATGATTCGTCTGCCGAGGGCGAATCGATGCAGGCGACTTCTGCCGTGGCGAGCGATCACGTTGTCGTCGACCAAGCTGCGTTTGTTACTCAAGATCAATTGAGTTCATCCGCGTCGCTCGATGATGATCTGTTCCAATCGCATGTCCGCGTGCAGCTTGACGAGGCGGGCAACTTGTGGATCACAAGCAGCGATCTTTCGGCTGAGGATGCCACAGATCACGGCCGTGACGACTTTTTGACCCTAAGTCGCGATGCCATCACCCACGAGATAGTCCTGTCGTCGCGCGAGACCACGTTGAGTTATCACGGCGAGTCGTTCGTCGAAGAGCTACGATTCGAATCGGAAGATGTCACCGGCCGGATTCACGTGTCGCTGGGAGCGGGTGATGACACGTTGGTCGTGGACTTCACCGGCGGCGATCCCATTCCCGAGGGCGGCTTGACGCTGGACGGTGGCGTAGGAGGCGACGACGCCATGCGCATCGTCGGCAACGGGCTCGACACGACCTACACGCCCGGCGAGCGATTTGGCGATGGTGTGATTCAAGTCGGCGACGCCATATTGCATTTTTTCGACCTGGAACCACTTGATTTCGACTCCGTCGGTGTGTTCACGCTGAGCCTCCTCGGTGCCGATGACGTGATCGACATCTCCAACAGCACGCTGATCGACGGCATGACTCCCGCCTTGATGATCTCGGGAACCTCGGGCGGCGTCGAATTCGAAAATGCTCGCGTCCGGAATTCGGAGATTGTGATCGACACCACCGCCGTTGACGGCAACGACACGATCACGATCAGCAGCGCCAACAATGCTCATGGCAACACGAAGCTGACGATCAACACCGGCACGGGCACCGACACGGTCACGTTCAACGGGATATCGCAATTCGGCGGCGACATCGCCATCACCGCGCCGACAGTAACCTTAAACGGAACGCTGAACGTCTCAGACAATCAAATCTCCTTCGGTGCCGCCGCCGGAGCCCCCGGCACCTTCCGCATCCAAGGCGGCACGCTTCAAAACGCCACGATCATCGGCACCAGTGGCTCACTAGTGGAGATGACCAACAGCGGCACGTTGGACGGGGTGACGTTGGGTGTGAACACAACGCTGCGTCAGGGTACGAGCGGCAGTGGGAATCAGGTGACGGTGCTAAATGGCCTGACGTTGGCCAACGATGCGTTGTTACGTTTGGAACGAACGTCTGGTAGCAGCAGTAGCACATTGGATGTGGGACTAAATTTCTCGGGTGGCATGCAACTCCTGGGTGGGACGGGTACGGTAGAGCTTTTCAGCGCCTAC
>JBGTHH010000084.1:0-2889 GCA_041746275.1 Pirellulaceae bacterium
GAATTCGAACGGACCAGCGCCTACGTGGATGCTCAAGAGAACCAGCGGCAGGCCCTAGAAGATGTCTTGTGGACCATCATCAACTCCAAAGAGTTCATGTTCAACCATTGAGGGAAGGCGACATGCTCGAAATCCTAGGACGAAGTTACTGTACATGTGATGGACTGACGCGCCGTGACGTGCTGCGCGTGGGAGCCTTGGGACTGGGCGGCATGACGTTACCGAATTTGCTGCGTCATCAGGCTCTGGCCACGGAGAGCGGCCAGCCCGTCAAGAAAAAGTCGGTGATCCTCGTCTGGCTCGCGGGCGGTCCGAGTCATATTGATATGTACGATCTCAAGCCCCACGCGCCGGCCGAGTTCCGCGGCGAGTTTCGGCCAATCGCCACGAATGTGTCGGGGATCGAGTTCAGCGAGCATTTGCCGATGCAAGCGCAAATCGCAGACAAACTCGCGATCGTCCGCTCGGCCTATCACACCAACGCGGGACACGGGATGGGCTCGCAGTGGATGCTGACCGGTTGGCAGCCCACGATCGAGGTGAGCGACAACATCTATCCGGCCTGTGGCTCGGTCGTGGCCAAGATGCAGGGAGCGAACGATCCGAACCTGCCGGCCTATGTGAATTTGCCGCGTATGTTGGGTCTCGGCAAGGCCGCCTACCTGGGTGCTTCCTACAATCCATTCGCGCCGGACAGCGATCCCAACTCGGATGGCTTCCAGGTACGGAATCTGAAACTGTCTGGGCGAGTCGACGTGGCGCGACTCGATCGTCGGCGCGGCTTGCTGAATTCGCTTGACACGATTCGCCGCGATATTGATTTAGCGGGGGATATCGTCGGCATCGATGAGTTTTATCGACACGGTTTGGAGATGGTGACGAACACCAAGGCGGTGCAAGCCTTTGATATTAAGCAGGAGGATGCGGTGCTGCGCGAACGCTACGGCCGGAATGATCTGGGGCAAAGTTGTTTGTTGGCACGGCGGTTGGTCGAAGCCGGTGTTAGCTTCGTGACGGTGCAAGCTGGTGGAGGCTGGGATACGCACGGCGATAACTTCAAGGGGCTCAAGGACAACTTGTTGCCGAAGTACGATCGCGCCGTAGCGACGTTGGTCGGCGATCTGCATGAGCGCGGAATGCAAGACGACGTGTTGGTGATGTCGTTTGGCGAGTTCGGTCGCACGCCGCGGATTAACCCAGGAGCGGGCCGCGATCATTGGCCCGGCGCGATGAGCGTGCTGTATGCCGGCGGCGGTTTGAAGATGGGGCAGGTGGTTGGTTCGACGGACTCGAAAGCCGAGAGCCCGACGAGCAAGCCCGCGACTCCGGGTTGCGTGTTGTCCACGATGTATCATGTGTTGGGTATCGACCACAAGCACGTGTTCTACGATCAGGCCAAACGCCCCCTGGCGATCCTGGCCGAAGGTGAACCGATCGCGGATTTGATCTAACCCCAAGCTCCTTTACGGTTCCCTCATCATGCCACCTGCGTTGCGTCTGGGAGCCTGTCGGAAAAGGGGTCTGACCCTCTCCGGCGAGGCCAAAAACCAAGTGACATTGACTCGCCTCCAAAGGGTCAGACACCTTTTCGGACAGGCTCTGAGTTTGTTGTCGCTGGCGATTGGTTTGCTGCCGCTGGCGTCGGTGGTCGCCGAGTTGCCGTCGATTCGCTTGGATCGCATCATGCCGCTGGGCGCGGCGGCGGGAACCGAGATTCAACTGGAGTTTGTTGGCGCGGACATCGAAGGGGTCGCTACCTTATGGTTCGATCATCCCGGGTTTTCCGCCGAACCAGTTGTTGAAAAAGAACGCAATTTTAAGGTTACGATAGCGTCTGACACGCCTCCGGGCACGTATGACGTCCGTTTGATCGGAAGGTGGGGGATTAGCAATCCGCGACTGTTCGCCGTGACGCATGGTTTGACCGATGTTGCGGAAGTCGAACCCAACAACACGCGCGAGACCGCACAGTTGATCGAGATCAACTCGGCCGTCAACGGGCATTCCGATGCCAACGCGGAAGATGCGTTTCGGTTCACAGCGCGGCTAGGCCAGCGAATCGTGATCGAGTGTCAAGCGGGAAAGCTGGATTCGCTGTTGGACGCCACGATGACGCTGATGAGCGCGGACGGCCGGTTGTTGGCATCGTCGAGCGACGTCAATGGCCGTGATCCCTTGATTGATTTCGCGGTGCCCAGCGATGGCGAGTATGTCGTGTTGGTATCGGACTTGTCGTATCGCGGCGGACATCCGTATCGCTTGTTGGTCACCGATCGGCCGCATCTGGAGACGATTGAGCCGCGCGCCGCACAGGCGGGCCTACCGGTGGAGTTGACCGCGTTGGGGCGTAACCTGCCATCCGCCGTGGCCAGCTCCGCGGAGATCGATGGCCTGCCGCTCGACGCGAGTCGCTGGACGGTGACACCGCCGACGGACGTGCTCGTCAATGGCGATTATGTCTTCAGCGAGCATCCCACCGACCATAGCGTGCTCCCCACGGCCGCGACCTGCACGCTCGTGGGATTTCAAGCCCGCTGGCCGCAGTTCGACGCGCTGCATGCTCACCCCGTGTTGATCTCGGAAACTCCCGTCACGCGCGAAGTGGAACCAAACGATCAACGGGACGCTCCGCAAGTAGTTCAACTGCCGTTAGTGCTGAGCGGTCGATTCGACCAGCCGCGCGATGCCGATTGGTTCGAGTTTCAAGTTCCGGAAGCCGGTCAGTATGCGATCGAAGTTTACTGCGAACGGATTCGCGGGCGCGCGGACCCGTATCTCGTGGTGGTCGACGATCAAGGGAATCGACTGAGTGAGTTGGACGACTTCGGGCACCGCATCAACGCGTTCGATGGGCATTTGCGTGATCCCGTGGGCATGATCCATCTGAAC
>JBGTHH010000085.1:0-3302 GCA_041746275.1 Pirellulaceae bacterium
TGAAGCCTTTCGAGAAACGCTGCTGGCTGAAGCTCGCGCGATCCACGAGGAAGATCGCGCGATGTGCCATGCCATTGGCCGCCATGGAGCGGTGCTGCTCGAAGATGGCCAGGGCGTCTTGACCCACTGCAACGCCGGAGGGTTGGCCACCGCCGAATACGGGACGGCGTTGTCGATCTTGTTCACCGCCCAGGACCAAGGCAAGCGGCTGCACGTGTATGTGGACGAGACTCGTCCGTTGCTCCAGGGAGCGCGGCTCACGGCGTGGGAGCTTCTCCGGCGACAGATCGACGCCACGCTCATCTGCGACTCGATGGCCGCGCAGGTCATGCGCGAGGGGAAGGTCCAAGCGGTAATCACCGGCGCGGATCGCATTGCCGCCAATGGCGACTCGGCGAACAAGATTGGCACCTATGCGTTGGCCGTGCTCGCCCGAGCTCATGGAATTCCGTTCTACATCGCGGCACCCTCCTCGACGTTTGATCTGTCGATCGAACATGGTAGCGAGATTCCCATCGAGGAACGCGCGGCCGAGGAAATTACCCAGAGCTTTGGACAGCGGATCGCACCCGTGGGAATCAAGGTCTACAATCCCGCCTTCGACGTCACGCCTGCGGAGTACATTCGAGCGATCATCACCGAGCGCGGCTTGATCGAGCCCGTGACGCGCGATTCGATTCGCACCGTGCTGGGAGCGGTATAATGACACACGCGCCAGACGGCGGAAGGGCATAACGCGAACACGCCGGATCGCCGCCGCTTCAGGTAGGTGGAAGATTTTCTGCTCTCCAGTGGTTATTCTGAACGAGCCGAATGCCCGACGATCCACATCCCCATGACCATGCGGAGACGAGCCTGATGAGTTGGTTGCGAGTTACGCTGTGGCGCTATCTTAAAGCCTGTCCGAAAAGGGGTCTGACCCTTTGGAGGCGGGTCGATTTCACCGGGTTTTTGGCCGCGTCGGAGAGGGTCAGACCCCTTTTCGGACAGACTATTGGCTTGGTAATCCTAATCGTGGCCAGTGCCAACGTCACCGCACAGGATCAGGAACCACAGCAGCCCGAACAGGCCATCGCTGGGCCTCTTTCGCCAGAAGATTCGTTGCGGCACTTTCAATTGCTGGAGGGGCTGCGCATCGAACTGGTTGCCAGCGAGCCCGACGTCATCGATCCAGTGGCAATCCGCTTCGACGAGCAAGGGCGGATGTGGGTCGTCGAAATGCGCGACTATCCTCATGGCCCCGCCGAGGGTCAGGAGCCTCAGTCGATGATCAAGATCCTGGAGGATCGCGATGGTGACGGCCGCTTCGAGCATGTGCAAGTGTTCGCGGATAAGCTGCTATTCGTCACCGGACTGCAACCTTGGCGGGGCGGCGTGATCGTTACGATGGCTGGCGAGGTGGCATTTATGCAGGACACCGATGGCGATGGCCGAGCCGATGTGCGCGAGACTTGGTACACCGGATTCACGCAGGAAAACTCCCAGCTTCGTGCCAATCATCCCACGTTTGGCTTGGACAACTACATCTACGTCGCGAATGGCTTGCGAGGCGGTGCCGTGGTCGATCCGCGAAAGCCCGGTGGCGAGCCTCTGTCGCTGAACGGCAAGGACTTTCGCTTCAATCCGACCACTTTCGAGTTCGCGGCTCTGACGGGTCCAGGTCAGTTCGGGCTGACCTTCGACGACTTTGGCAACCGCTTCGTCTGTACCAATCGCAATCCACTGATTCACATCGTGCTGGAGGATCGTTATCTCAGTCGGAATCGCTCATACGCGGCGGCCGCGGCGGTTCACGATGTTGCGAAGGCTGGTGCCGACTCGCGGCTCTTTCCAATTAGCCGTGCGTGGACCACCTCGAATCTGCACGCTGGCCAGTTCACCGCTGCTTGTGGCTGTTTGATCTTTCGCGGGAACGCGTTGCCCGAGCGATTCTACGGGAATGGTTTTACGTGTGATCCAACAGGGAACTTGGTTCATCGTGAACTCGTGGGGCCGCAGGGCGCAAGCTTTACGTCGCGCCCCGATCGTGAAGGAGTTGAGTTCCTGGCGTCGCCGGACGAGTGGTTTCGCCCGGTGAATCTGACGCTCGGTCCGGACGGCGCGTTGTATGTCGTCGATATGTATCGCGCGGTGATCGAACATCCACAATTCATGCCCGAGGAATTGAAACAACGCCCCGACTTGAAGTTGGGCACCGATCGAGGACGCATCTATCGCATCACCGCGCAGATGAAACCGGACCAGTATCGCTGGCCGCAACTCGCGGAGTTGCCCAGTACCATTCTGGCTGGGTTACTGGAACACCCCAACGCCTGGCAACGCGAGACGGCGGCTCGGCTGCTCTACGAGCGACAGGACCTCAGCGCGGTGGAACGGCTCGAAAGCCTGGCCGTCAACGGAAAACACCCGGCGGCGCGAGTCCAGGCTTTATGGGCGCTCTCGGGATTGAACGCGTTGTCGGAGTCGTTGGTGAGTGCGGCGTTGCACGATCAGGACGCTTCCGTTCGAACCCAAGGAATCGTGTTGGCCGAGCGTTATCTCGCGGATTCCAACAAACTGCGAAAACGGTTAATGGAACTAGCGGATGACGAGTTCGCCGCCGTGCGTTTTCGTGTCGCGCTGGGACTCGCGCCGATTCAAGAGTCGAGCGAAGTCGCGGCACTGCGCAAGATCGTGTTGGCCGATGCGCGCGATGTCTGGTCGCGGCGAGCCGTGGCGATTGCCAGTGGCGAACACAGCGTGGCGTTGTTGGAGGATGTGGTGGCACAACTCCCCTGGGGTGGCGCGGCGGCTCGACCGGAAGAGGTCGACTTGATTCGAGAATTTGTGACATTGGCCACCGCCAGCCCAGAAGATGACGCGGAAGTCCGGGTGTTGACCGCGATCCTCCAACTGCCTGCGAACCCACAGGCCGACCGACTACGAAGAATCGCTTTGCAGACGTTCGCCGAATCGTTAGCGCGGCGTCGCACCAGCTTGGCTGCCGTTGTCCAGCGCGTTACCGACGCCACGCTCTCCTCGTCAGTCGATAAGCTCTTAGAACAGGCCGCGAGCATCGCGCACGATACCGCATTGGGCGATGACGTGCGTTCGGAAGCGATCGAACTGCTCGTCTATCGGGAAACGTATCAGGACGCCATTCTCCAATTGGCGCTGCGCGAACCGGTACAGGCGGTGCGCACCCAAGCGATCACGGCCCTCAGTCGGTTCGCGGACCCCGCACCCTGGAAGGCGTTGCTCGCTGAATTCGCCAGCCAGTCGCCCGCCGTACGCCGGGCGGTTGTCGCCGCCGCCCTGGGCAA
>JBGTHH010000086.1:0-3223 GCA_041746275.1 Pirellulaceae bacterium
CAAAGCTACGTTGAAAGCGTGTGGTGGTCGCTCAAGAAGCTTTTTGACGAAGGGCGTTTATACCGCGGACACAAGATCGTCTGGTGGTGGGCTCAAGGCGGCACGGCCCTTAGCGCTGGCGAAGTCGGACAGGGCTATCGCGAGGTCGCCGATCCGAGTGTCTACGTCAAGTTCCCGCTCGTTGGTGAACAGAACACGTCATTACTGGTTTGGACGACCACCCCTTGGACGCTGCCGAGTAATCAGTTCGCCGCTGTTCACCCACAACTCACCTATGCCACCGTGGTCGATTCCGGGTCGGGCGAGAAACTGATCCTGGCGGCCGATCTTGTCGAGACGGTGGCGGAGAAGGCGAAACGCGAGCTCATTGTCGAGTCGACGTGTTTGGGTAGCGACCTGTTGGGCCGCCGCTACGTTCCGCCGTTTGATTACTACTACAAATCGTCTGGAGATCGGCAAGGCCAGCGAAGGAATGGCACCCCGCAGCATGTGGCTTGGCGCGTCGTCGCCGCCGATTTCGTCACGATCGATAGCGGCAGCGGCGTCGTGCATCAGGCACCGGCCTTCGGTGAAGTCGACTATGACGTGCTGGTGGCTGAGCAAGGCCGGTTTGTGGAGGGTGAAGGACCGGAACTGATCAACGCAGTCGGCCCGGATGGCAAGTTCACGGCGGAAGCGCCGGGCTACGAAGGCCGGTGGGTCAAGGAAGCTGACAAGGACATCGCGCGCGAACTACGCGAGCGAGGCTTGCTGTTCCATTTGGATCAGTACTTGCACGAATATCCCTTTTGTTGGCGAGCCGAAGAGGATCCGTTAATCCAGTACCCGCGGCGCAGTTGGTTCATCCGCACGACGCAGTTCAAGGATCGGATGCTGGAGAATAACAGCAAGATCAACTGGATGCCGGAACACATCAAAGACGGTCGTTTTGGTAATTTTCTTGAAGCCAATGTCGATTGGGCACTGTCGCGCGAGCGGTATTGGGGCACGCCGCTGCCCATCTGGGTTTGCGACCAGACGGGAAAGATGGAGGCCGTTGCCCAATACGATGAACTGCTCGCGAAACCTGGCGTGACAGGGACAGAGGTGTGGGACGAGGCCAAGCGGAAGAAGCCGGACTTGCCGGACGATCTACGCGTTCATAAACCGTATATCGACGCGATTACTTACGACTCACCCTTCCAGACTGGCGGACGGATGAACCGAGTGCCCGAAGTGATCGATTGCTGGTACGACTCGGGAGCGATGCCGTTCGCGCAATGGGGCTATCCGCATCAAGGACGCACGGACTTCGAATCGCAATTCCCCGCCGACTTCATCAGCGAAGCCATCGATCAGACGCGAGGCTGGTTTTATAGCCAGTTGGCGATCAGTACGCTCTTGTTTGGGGGAGAAGTTCAAAGTTCAAAGTTCAATGTTCCAGGCCCTTCAACTTTGAACCTTGAACCTGAAACCTTGAACTTCCCGTTCCCGCACCCATTCCGTAATTGCATCGTCCTCGGATTGATGCTTGGCGAAGATGGCCAAAAGATGTCCAAGAGCAAGCGGAACTATCGCGAGCCCAACGAGATCTTCGATAAGTACGGTGCCGACGCGCTGCGCTGGTATTTCTTCGCGAATCAAGCTCCCTGGACGTCGATTCGTTACAGCGAACCGGCGATCAAGGACAGCATTCCCGAGTTCCTGCTCCGTTTGTGGAACGTCTACAGCTTCTTCGTGATCTATGCCAATATCGACGGCTTTGATCCCGTAGGTCAGGCTGTGCCCGATGCCGAACCGGTCGATGTCAGGCACAGCCTGACCTACCGAGAATTCGCCGGTTCAAAAGGCTATCGCCCCAGCGCCGAACGCGGCGAGCTCGATCGTTGGGTTCTCAGCGAACTGAATCGCACGATCGCCGCCGTCATTGCGCGCATGGACGCTTACGACAACTTCGGCGCGTGCCAGGCGATCAACGATTTTGTCGATGGACTGAGCAACTGGTATGTCCGCCGTTCGCGCGATCGTTTTTGGGCGAACGATAAGCACGCACCCGACAAGCTCGATGCTTACTGGACGCTGTACGAGTGTTTGCTCACGACCAGCAAGCTGGTGGCCCCCTTCGTGCCCTTCCTGGCCGAGACGCTGTGGCAAAACCTGGCGGGTGTGTTCGGCGATCGCGCCTTGCAGAGCGTACATCTGTGCGACTATCCGGAGAGTGACACATCGGCCATCGACGTGTCGCTCTCGGAGCGGATGCGGTTGCTGCGCGAGATTGCCTCGCTGGGGCGCAGCGCGCGGATGGAATCGAAGCTCAAGGTCCGTCAACCGCTGGCCAAGGTCGAAGTGATCCTGGCCGATACGGTCCATCAAGCCTGGCTCGAGGCACACGACGAACTCCTGCTCGATGAGTTGAACGTCAAGGCGATCGAGTACACCAAAGATGCCGAAACGTATATCGATTATCAGATCCAACCGAATTTCAAGCGGGTCGGCCCCCGTGTAGGCAAGCTGATGCCCGCAGTGAAGCAGGCGCTGGCCAAGGCACACGGCGGCGAATTGCTGCAACAGCTCACCGTCCATGGCAAGGTTGCTTTGGTCATTGATGGGCAAACCGTCGAGTTCGACAACGAGGATTTGCAAGTTCGCTTGCAAGCCAAACCCGGTTGGGCGGCCGCCCAAGGTCCCACCACCGTGGTCGTCCTCGCGACGGAGCTGACGGACGCCTTGATTCGCGAAGGCCACGCTCGCGACATCAACCGGCAAATCCAGGATCGTCGCAAACAGCTCGAATGTGACTTCACCGATCGCATCGAAGTCGGCATCGTCACGGACTCGGACGAATTGTGCCGAGCCATCGATGAGAACGCCGCTTATATTCAAGGCGAGACGCTGGCCGAACGTCTGGCTTTCGAGGCGTTGGAAGCCGTTGAACCGGCTGAGTGCGAAGTGGCGGGAGCTAAGGTACTTATCTACGTGCGCATCAAGCGGTGAGTCGCAATATGAACATTCCTCCTGGTCCACCAGACCCGACACCCCTCACCGGACAGATGCCCCAAGCGACTTCCGTAGAACGAGTGAAGGCATGGTTCGAATTCATGGAAGCTCACGATCACTTCACGCGAAATTGGTTCGCGGAACGAATCGAACCGGATCAGGATCTTGACGAAGTACTCCGGGAGTATAACCGACGCCAAAGTGACGAACATGACTCGACGTTAGTTACAGTGGCAAAGCGGTTGGG
>JBGTHH010000087.1:0-7274 GCA_041746275.1 Pirellulaceae bacterium
CCCATGGTTGTGCGAAGGGCGCGCTTGCGATCCGATAAGACACTGCTGGGCGACGAAATCAGGGCCAAGACATGGACGGTACGTCGTTTGCCCTAACCCGGATTATTCATGAGAGCAGAGCGTGGCTGTGTACTTTGAGGCTGCGGGGCGATGTGGGGAGAACTTGACAAGGGACGCGCGTAGGGCCCCCTTTCCCCCGTGGGGCTGAGGTGAAGAAGTGTTGGCGAGAGAAGTGGCGGTGCTCACGAACGCTGGGAAGCGAGGCGTCACGGTTCCTTCATCAAGGCTCGTCCGACATCGCGGAAGTGGTCGAGGAACGGCCACGAACCGGAGAGCAATACGCGGACGCGACGAGCCGTCACTTGAACTCGGGCGGCGACTTTGATCAGTCGCATCCGCCATGTGCAGGCGTGACCTTCACCCAGCGGGTCGGCTTCGCGGCGGCGGTTGAAGTGTCGACGGCGGGCACGGCCCGTGCGTGCTTCCGCGGGAACGGTCTCCGGTGCGGGGTAGTTGCCCGAGTCTTCCGCCGGCGGATCGGCGATCTTCTGTCGTAGCGACACCAACAGGTTGTTGGCCAAGCAGTGCAGGAACATGCGAAAGCAATTGGCCAGGTAACGATGATCGCTCAACCGATCCGCGCACAGTTCGCATTTCAACTCTTTGTTGCGGTTCTCGCTTTCGCCACGTTCGCTGTACTCGTCGTAAGCGCCCTCGGGCAGCGTGCGAGCGCCGGGGCGGTTGGTCACCACCGCACGGCGGTTCGTGCCTTGGGCGTTGGCTTCGCATTTCAGCACGACCCATCGCGGCTGCTCCCACGTGCCGGCTTGATAGTCGAAGCCGGTGAAGAGCCGTTGCGGCTGGCTGGTTGCTTCGTACTGTTGGACGGCTTTTTCCAGCAATTCTTCGCTGTTTCGCTTCAACACCGCGTTCATGCCCAGTCCGATCGAGTACTCGATGTCCAACTCTTCGCAGAGGCGATAGAACCACGGTTTGGCGTAGCCCGAATCGGCTCGGATGCGAATCAAGACGTGGGGAAACTTCGCGCGTAAAGCCCGCACGATGCGCTGAAGATCTTCTCCGAGGCCCAACGCCACGTCGGCCGTGCCGTACAACAACACCGGCAAGACCACGGCGTCGTTTTCGGCACACGTGATCGCGCGAACCAAGTATTGGTATTGCTTGTAGTAGCCGTGAAAGAACGTCAGTTGCTGCGCGCCGTGCGTGGGATCGTCGAACACATCGATGTCCAAAGTGACTTCGCGGGGCGGCTCGTCAAAGGAGTTCACAAAGCGTTCGATGAACCACTCTTCCAATCGCAGCAGTGACGTCGGCGTAGCGGAATTCTCAAACCGCGCCAGCATGGGCTGGTGGGCGAGATCGTCATCCTCGGGCAAGCGATTGGCCAGCAGTTTGAAGATGGCATCGGTACGCAAGGCATCGTGATCGTTCTGATCTTCGTAGCCCGCGAGGATACCGAACAGGCGACTGCGAACCATCTCCAACGTGGTGTGATCGGGAGCGCGTCGCGGGTCGTCGAGTTGCTCGGCAAAGCCCGCAGTGAACTGTTGCTGCTCATCCCACTGCCGAAAGACCAACAGCCCAGCATCCGTCGAGAGATGCTCCTCCACCGGCTCCACACAAACCGGTTTCGTGGGCAGAAAATCGAACCCCAATTGCCAAACATCGTGTAAACTCATCTTGAGCCTCCAAGCCTCGAAGGAAGTCATTGTGTAACAACTCCTTAGATGCGCTTGTAGGCTCAAGAATTCCCGACTTTATGAATAATCCGGGCTAAGGGAATCGTCCCGAAATTGATACCCGCTTTTTAGCGGAACGGCGCAAGAGGTCCGGTCTCGCAAAACCGGTGGGCTTGCGCCCAACCGCTACTTTCGAACGCGGAACCTATTTCGGGACAGTCCTTAGGGACGCCATCTATCACTATCATCAGGGCGTGACTTTGTCTCAGCCGTAGCATCTGGGGTCTCAGCCATAGCACTTGCGCTGGGCTCCTAGTTACGAGTCGTTTGTGATAACTTGCCTGTGACAACTTCGCGCGAACGCGACGTAGCGGAACTAACTCAACTTGATTCTTCGCTGTGACAAACCACTAGGAGTCGATACTTGGCGGACACAACGCAAATCGATCTGCCTGCCGTGCGCGATGACGGCGAGTTGGGTGACACAGCGGTTCCCAGAGCGGCTCGCCGCCGTTGGCTGGTGATCGGCTCGCTCGTGGCCGTGTCGCTCATGGCAAGTTGGCTGCTGGCGGGCAGTCAGGTTGCCAGGTTCCCTGAGCCGTCAGACGCGGACAAGGAAACGGTTACCGACGGGGCGCGTTTCAATGTTGTGATTCGCCAACCGGCTGGGCCGCCCCGGACGGAACTGGGCATTTCCGACGGAGAGGCTATGAAAAAATGGGGACAGGCACCTCGTAGCTACGCGAAATCCTTGCAAAACACCGACATCCACTCGGAGCCAGTCCCATTTTCTCACAGCCTCGGAGCGGGCGACGCGGTCACCGCCGCTTGTTCTACGTGCCACGCGACGCGCGAGCCCGATCGAAGTAACCGCCGCGCCGATGATCTGCAGACGTTTCATCAGGGGCTCGTGCTAGCGCACGGCCACGTCAGTTGCTTGTCGTGCCACAATGCCGCCAACTACGACTCGCTGATGTTGGCCGACGGCACCCCGGTTGCCTTTACCGACGTGATGCAATTATGCGGACAGTGTCATGGACCGCAAACTCGCGACTATCATCACGGGGCGCACGGCGGGATGACGGGGTACTGGGATCTTTCGCGCGGGCCACGGCAGCGCAACAATTGTGTTGACTGTCACGATCCGCACGCGCCGGCGTTTCCAAAGATGATACCGACATTCAAGCCCCGCGACCGCTTTCTCGAACCACCCAACCACTGAAATCCCTCGCGATGACTGAATCTACTCCACACGACAACCGCGACCGCCAGCCGATTGGTCCTCTGTTGCCGATCGTGAACAACGGCCCCTCGCGACGAAACGTGATGAAAGGAATCGGGCTGACGCTCGGACTGGCCGCGTTCGGCAAAGCCGTCTGGCCGCTGACGACCGTGCCAGAAAATGTTTCGTTGGACGAGTTTCTACAAAAGCACTACAAGGAGCTGACCGAGGAAGACAAGCAACACGTATTCACTCGACTCGAGAACGAAGCTCGCGAGGACTACGGCGCAGACGTCGCGATTACCGATCACCGGCCGATTCCGGGCGTGAAATTCGGCTATGCGATCAATCTGAGCAAGTGCAACGGCAACGGCAAGTGCGTCGAAGCTTGTCATCGCGAGAACAATCACGATCGCGCGACGAACCAGTCCTATATTCGGGTCCTTGAAATGCAAAAGGGGTCGATGGACATGGAGCAGGGGAATACGACCTACGACCACACCGTGCCTCAGGACGACAAGTACTATATGCCGGTCCAGTGCCTGCAATGCGACAATCCCCCCTGCGTCACCGTTTGTCCGGTCGAAGCGACCTGGAAGGAAGACGATGGCATCGTCGTCGTCGACTACAACTGGTGCATTGGATGCCGGTATTGTGAAGCCGCCTGCCCCTATCACGCGCGGCGTTTCAACTGGCAAGCGCCGGAGATTCCGGCGGACGAAGTCAATCCCGAGCAGAGCTATTTGTCAAACCGCATCCGTTCGGAAGGGGTGATGGAAAAGTGCCACTTCTGTCTCCACCGGACTCGTGAAGGCCGATTGCCAGCCTGCTTGGAAGCTTGCCCAACGGGTGCCCGTGTGTTTGGCGATCTGAATGACCCGGAATCAGACATCGTTTGGGTTTTGAAGAACAAACGCGTCTTTGTACTCAAAGAAGAACTCGGCACACGCCCCAGCTTATTCTATTTTTTTGATTAGCCACTGATTTGGATCGCGAACTCCCCGTGTCACAATCACGCCTTCACACCACAGATGCCCGGCCGGCTGAGCGTCACGTCGAGACCTATCCCAGGTTCCTGCTCTGGGCATTGGGTGTCGCGACGGATGGGAGCCTGTGGTTCTACACGTGGATGTTCGCGTTGACGGCTATCTTCCTGGTCGGTGCCAATGCGTGGGCGGTGCAGGTCGCGGACGGTATGATCGTCACGCACATGACCGATCACGTGAGTTGGGGGCTGTACATCGCGAACTTTACGTTTGCCGTCGGCGTGGCCGCCGGTGGCGTGATGATGGTGATTCCGGCCTATCTCTACAACAATAAAAAAATGCACGACGTTGTGATCGTGGGCGAGCTGCTGGCGATCGCGGCCATTGTCATGTGTCTGATGTTCGTGACCGCCGACCTCGGCCGGCCGGATCGGTTTTGGCATTTGATCCCGGGCCTGGGACGTTTCAACTTTCCTTTATCCATGTTGACGTGGGACGTGTTGGTTCTGAACGGCTACTTGCTCCTGAACCTGCATATCTGTGGATACTTGTTGTACATGCGGTATCTCGGGCGGCGTCCTAATCCGAAGTGGTACGTCCCCTTCGTGATGGTGTCGATCTTCTGGGCGATTTCGATCCATACCGTCACGGCTTTTCTGTACTGCGGACTCGGGGGCCGTCCGTTTTGGAACTCGGCCTTGCTGGCTCCTCGCTTCCTGGCCAGTGCGTTCGTCTCGGGACCGGCTTTCATCATTGTGACCCTGCTCATTCTGCGGCGAATCGTGGGGGAGCGGATCTCGTATCAGCCGATTCGCGTGTTGGTTAACATCGTCCGGGTCACAACAGTCGTCAATCTGGTAATGGTCGTGTCCGAAGTGTTTACGGAGTTTTACACTGGAGGAGCCCACACCGCACCGGCCCGCTATCTCTTCTTTGGATTGCATGGGCACAACGCACTGGTGCCGTGGATTTGGACCGCGGTCGTGGCCAACGTGATCGCGGCGGTGCTGTTTTTGTCCCCCTGGGTGTTTCGCCGCGCCGAAGTGCTGGTAATTGCCTGTGTGCTGGCGTTTCTCGCGGCCTGGATCGAGAAGGGCATGGGGCTTATTGTCCCGGGGTTTGTCCCCAGCACGCTGCACGAGATTGTTGAGTATCGACCGAGCCTGACGGAATGGAAGGTGACGGCGGGCGTATGGGCCTTTGGGCTGATGATCTACACGATTGGATTGAAAGCCGCGATCACGGTGTTCGCGCGAGGTGACGTGCAGGCGGCAACGGAGTCGGCCGAATGATCAGCAGCCTTCTCGTTCATCTCGACCTCGACCAGCGGCGCGCCGACGAGGCGATCCGAGCCATCGAGCAAGAAGCGGCGATCGAAATTGGTCCGCGCCACGCCGCTCGACTGCCGATCGTGCTGGAAACGGAGACGCCCTCCGAGTCGCAGGCGATCACCGATTGGCTGATCGGTTTACCAGGCGTAACGCATGTTGATGTCACGTTTGTGCATCTAGCCCCAACTTCAACATTTAATCATGAGAGCCAGACGTCATGAGTAGGAAGGAACCGAATCGGCGCGACTTCATTCGATCCGCGGCAATGGCGGCTGCGACTGCGGCGGCCGGCGGAGCGCCGAACTTTGCGTTGCCGATTCTCCAAGGGGACGAGACGCCGGAGTTGAGCTGGGCGAAAGCACCGTGTCGCTTCTGTGGAACCGGTTGTCACGTTCATGTCGGCGTGCAAGCGGGCCGCGTGGTGGCCGTCGCCGGCGACAGGCTGGCCGAAGTCAATAAAGGCTTGTTGTGCGTCAAGGGCTATCATGTGGGTGCCGCCTTGTATGGCGAAGATCGCTTGACGCAACCGTTGCTGCGGCGCGGCGACCAGTATGTGCCGATCGGTTGGGACGAGGCAATCTCAGTAATCGCCGATCGGATCGAAGCTGCGCCCGAGCGTTTCGCCTTTTATGGTTCGGGCCAATGGACGATTCCAGAAGGTTACGCGGCCCAAAAGTTCATGAAGGGTGGCTTGTCCAACAATCACATCGATCCCAACGCGCGGCTCTGCATGGCCTCGGCCGTCACGGGATTTATCGCCACGTACGGCGTTGACGAGCCGGCCGGATGCTATGACGACCTCGACCATTGTGACGTGCTGATCATGTGGGGCAACAATCCGGCCGAGATGCATCCGGTGCTCTTCTCACGCGTGGTCGATCGCCGCGCGCGGGGTGAGCAAGTAACGCTGATCGATATCTCCACCCGGCGAACGCGGACCACCGATCAATGCCAACATTATTGGGAAATGAAGCCGCACGGCGATTTGGCGATCGCCAACGGAATCGCCCACTTATTGCTCAAGAACGACAGCTACGACAAAGTTTTCGTCGCATCACACTGCAACTTCAAAGCCCCCGATCCCGATAACCCGAACCTGCACGGTCGTCCGATCACCTTCGACGAGTATCGCCAGGCGCTCGAGCCGTACACACCGGAGCACGTCGAGGAGTTGTCGGGAGTGCCCGCCGACAAGATCCGCTTGCTGGCCGAGTTGTTCGGTAACCGCGATCTGCGCATCACGTCGCTCTGGTGCATGGGAATGAACCAGCACACGCTCGGCACGGCGATCAACTGCCTGGTCCATGGCGTGCATCTGCTCAGTGGCCACTTCGGGAGACCTGGCGACGCGCCGACCAGCCTAACCGGCCAGCCGTCAGCTTGCGGTACCGTCCGCGAGGTGGGAACCCTCGCACATGCCTTGCCCGGCGGAAGACTGGTGGAGAACGAAGAGCATCGCCAACAATCCGAGGAGTTTTGGAACCTACCGGCGGGCCGCATCAAGGCCCAGCCCGGCTACCACACGGTCAAGATGTGGGAGCAGTTTTGTACGCCCGCCGATGCAGGTGGCGACATCGACACGATCTGGGTTCAAGTCACGAACCCCGGCCAGACGCTGCCGAATCTCAACAAGCTGTTCCATCCCAAGCAGCGGCTCGACGACAAGTTCTTGATCGTCTCGGAAGTGTATCCCACGGCGACGACCCGGCTGGCGGATTTGATCCTGCCTTCGGCGATGTGGGTCGAGAAAAACGGGATCTTCGGCAACTCGGAACGGCGGACGCAGCAGTGGTTCAAAATGGTGGAACCGCCAGGCGAAGCCCGCGACGATTCCTGGCAAACCATCGCGGTGGCTCGCGAGTTGTTCGACCGCGGCGTCGAAGGAATGAAGGACCGCGAAGGCAGATTCTTGTTCGATGTCCGTGACGAAGCAGGACAGGAAGTACCGGTGTGGGACTGGGAGCATTACTACGATGTGAACGTCGACAAGCACTTGTTCGAGGAGTATCGAAAGTTCACCACGATGAAGCACAAA
>JBGTHH010000088.1:0-5406 GCA_041746275.1 Pirellulaceae bacterium
CGAGCGGTTGGAACTTATTGGGTCGCAACGAGATTGGTCCGGTGAACTCTCCGAGGAATGCGAAATCCTCGTCGGTCTCGGCCAAATCTTCCGTGGCGGGAACGGGTGTTTCTTCGTCGGCGCGTGTCGTGCTCGCGTGCAACACAGGCCAACAGCAGACGGCCCACAGCAGCATTCGCGCGAACGACGGAAAGTTAGTCGAGTGGATGGACATCGGGAGCCTCGGACAAGTGGGATATTCGTATTTAGTAGTTCGATCTGCGGGACGCTTGACGAGCGTAGTTCTCAATTCTGATTCGACCGCTAGGCTCCCGCAACCCACGACGCAATTCCAGCAGTCGCGTCGAGTTGCGATGCGCGGGCAAGTAATTCTTGGCACGCGATCTGCATTCTCCCCGGATCTTGTGTGACAGCGAGGCGTCCGTGGCCCGTTTTACTTGAGTTTCCCACGCGGAAGATGCAAACTTTACAAATCGACAAGGATTGGGGTTGTAAAGTTTGCAAAACCGGGACACATTCATGACGCTGTTGTGCTGAAAGTCGCTAGCACCGTCGAAGGATTCGATATGTGCTGGACGTGTCGACAGGATGTCGCCGCGTGATGTGTTAGAAGTTCGTCGTACGACTGATCGATCCATGGAGGGACACGATGGTCACTCTCGAAGCTCTTGCGCTCCTCGCGGCGCTGTCCGGTGCGGGCGACACGGTTCTGTTGGACTTCACTGCCTCGTGGTGCGGACCCTGTCAGACGATGGAACCGACTGTGGGTCGACTCGTCCGGGAAGGCTATCCCGTACACAAAATCGACGTCGATCAACAACCGCAATTGGCAGCGAGGTTTCAGGTGACTGGAGTTCCCTGCTTTGTGATGCTGGCGGATGGCCAAGAAGTCGATCGCATCTCGGGAGCTTGCAGCCACGCGCGTCTGCTGGAGATGTTCGCCGCAGCTAGAGTCCGCGCGACGAAAGCGACTGCGCCACCCGCGACATCCTCAACGGAAACCGTCCGCGGCCAATCGCCCGATTCGCAACTTGTCGCTGTCCCGCCAATCGACGCGCCGCCCGCCAGCACACCGATTTCCCACAACGCACCTCGACCAACAACTCACGAGCACGTGCCGCAAGGCGAGATCGATCCGCGCAAGCTGGCTTATCAGGCCACTGTTCGATTGCGTATCGAAGACGCGAATGGACACTCCATCGGCACGGGAACGATCGTCGACTTGCATGGCAGCGAGGCGTTAGCCGTCACGTGCGCTCACATCTTCCGAGACAGCCAAGGGAAGGGCCGAGTCCTCGTGGATCTGTTTGCCGAAGGACAAAGTCGCACGGTCGAAGGGACCGTGATCAGTTATGATCTCGATCGGGATATCGGATTGATCAGCTTCCTGCCGGGAACGCAAGTGGCTCCTGCGCGGATCGCGCCCGCTGGCTACCGCTTTCGAGCGGGCGATCCGGTTTTCAGTGTCGGCGCGGATCATGGTCGCGATCCCAGCGTGCGCGAAAGTCGCATCACCGCCATCGATCGCTACCTCGGCCCGCCGAATATCGAAGCCGCGGGAGAACCCGCACCCGGCCGGAGTGGCGGGGGTTTGTTTTCGCAAGATGGTTTCCTGATCGGTGTGTGTAATCACGGCGACCCGGCGGATGACGAAGGCATTTATGCTTCATTGCCAACCATCCATTGGGAGTTGGATCGCGTGGGTCAGCGACGAATCTATCAACCGAATGCCGAAGCATTGGCCTTGGCGAGCCATCCTCGTCGTGTACCAGCGCCCGCGCCAGGTGTCGCCGCGAGTCCCGCGACGGTGATCCCGGTAACGGCTCACGCCGACACGATGATCCCGGTAGCGGCTCACGCCGACACGGTGATCCCGGTAACGGCTCACGCCGACACGATGAGCCCCCTGCCCAGCCAGGGCTTCGGTGCGGACACGGAGGTGATTTGCATCGTCCGCTCCCGCGGCAAGGCTTCGTCGGAAGAACGTGTCTATGTCCTGGATCAGCCCGCTCCGGACCTGCTTGATCGCTTGGCACGAGAATCCCGTCGTGGTCTAGCTGCGCAACACGTCGCGACCAATCAACCTCTGGAAGAGCGAGTACCGGCAACCGGCACGCGCGCCCCCGGCCTACGCCCACTTATGCCGGGCGAACCGGTGGTCCGAGCCCAATCGTCGGACGGTCGCTAGCGTTACCGTCGTTACAAGCCTTGAGTCCGGACCTTCCTGCACGACATTGGCATGACATAAGACCAGACCGGCGGCTATCCGTCCGCCCCTGTCCTATAATTGCTCAGCAACTGCTAACAACTCGGTAACGCGACTCTCGTCGAGGCATCATGCTCGCCACGTTGTTTCAATACAGTTTTCTGTGCGTAATCGCTTTGGCAAATCTTTGCCTGGGGTTCGCGTTGGCTCGCCGTTTGGGTTGGAACAACACGCCGCCGCCGAGCTCATCTCGGTCAACCGAACTTCAGCAGCACTGAAACTTCCCGACGATAAGTTCGGCCGGGGCTTGCTGGTTCGCGGACGACTGGGTTATCAGGCCGTCAATCCTGATCGTGCTCGTCCAACTCTTCATCGCGAAGGATGCGGGTCATCCAACGCCCCCACACCACGTAATGAAAGGCCATCATCCCAAAGAACAAGAGACCGCCGAACACCATGACCGGCCCGATGAAGCCGGTGGGAAGCATCAACAACAATCCGGCGGATACCGTGCCAATCAACAGGAGCATGATCACGGTCAGCAATGAGTTGCTGGACCGCGCAGGGGCCGGTTCGGTGGGTGGCGGCGGGCGCTGCGGCATGCGATCGTTTGTGGGAGCCGAGGGAAGGGTTGGAGTGTCGTAGTCTAACCGACGAACTCGGGTTCGACCAGTTTGGGAATCACACCTGCCTCGTAGCCGCGGGTTAACAACCGCGCGACCGCCTCTCGACCGCGTGGACCAAAATCCAAGGTCCAATCGTTGACGTACATGCCGACAAATGTGTCGGCTTTCTGATGATCCAGACCGCGACCGAAGCCCAAAGCGTACTCCAGCGCCTCCTGCCGGTGGTCCAATCCGTACTGAATGCTGGCCTTCAACAGTCGCGTCACTTCACGCATGGCCTCGTCGCCCAAGTCTTTGCGGATGGCGTTGGCACCCAGCGGCAGGGGCAAGCCGGTTTCGGCGAGCCACCACTGGCCGAGATCCACCACCAACTTCAAGGCATCCTCGGCATATGTGAGTTGTCCCTCGTGGATGATCAGCCCGGCATCAATCTTCTGTCCCGCGAATTCCCCCGCCACGGTCGCCTCGATGATCTGGTCGAATGGCACCACCACGTGAGGAAAGTCCACGCCCAGGCAGAGGCGTAGCGCCAAGTAAGCCGTGGTGAGCGTCCCCGGGACCGCGATCGTGGCCGTCCGCAATTCGTCGAGCGAACGGGTTTGGCGGGTGACGACCATTGGTCCATAGCCATCCCCCATGCTCGCCCCGCAAGTACAAATCGCATACTTGTCGTTGAGGTGCGCGTAGGCATGCAAACTGACGGCCGTGAGTTCGAGTTCACCCGAAAAGGCTCGCCGATTCAGGGTCTCGATGTCGACCAATTCGTGGACGAAGCGGAAGTCTCCCGTATCGATCTTGTCTTTGGCCAAGGCATAGAACATGAAGGCATCGTCAGGATCGGGACTATGTCCGACTTGAATCAGTTGTTGAGTCGCAGTCACCGCAGTCAGTTCCTTGTGGGGTCGAATTGTCACGGATTGATCACACTCGCCATGCGAAGCTGTGCCGCGCTAGGACGAATATGGCTCAATTGGCCCAATCCCGCAACCAGCGTCCATGGCCAATGAACCGTTGTGGAGACCGAAGATTAACTCAGCCTGCGTCTCCTGCGATGTACTGGCGCGCGGGTTGACTCACGTTCTCTCCGTGTGCGATGATTTGAGGGTCACTTCAGGCATCGCTCGGTTTCCTTCTTCCCATGAAGTTTACCTCTCCAATTCGAGTGCTGCTGATCGAAGACAATCTCACGGATATTGTCTTGGTAAGGGAGGCGCTGCGCGAGGAGGCACCCGAGGACTTCGAGCTGCACTCCGTGGCGCGATTGGCCGACGGGATTCAGGCTCTGCGCGATCAGCACTTTGCGATCGTCTTGCTCGACCTGACCTTGCCTGACTCCTATGGCATCGACACTTATGATCAATTGCGCGCGAAGTGCGATGTTCCCGTGGTCGTGTTGTCCGGCAATCGCAACGACGAAATGGCGTTACAGGCTTTGGAACATGGCGCGCAGGATTACTTGGTCAAAGGCACGGTGTCGGGCGAACTCTTGGTACGCATGCTCCGTTATTCGATCACGCGGCATCGCCTGACCAAAGAGTTGCAGGCGAGCGAACAGCGTTTTCGAATACTGTCCGAACAACTCCCGGCCGTCCTGTGGACCACGGATACCGAATTGCGATTTACTTCTTCGCGTGGTCGCGGCCTGATCACCATGCAACTGGCCCAGGACGAGGTCGTGGGGCAGACCGTTTACCAGTTTGTGGGGTCCAATAACTCCAAGGCACTTCCCATCGCTTTGCATTTGCGGGCGTTGGCGGGTGAATCAAGTTCGGCACCCGTGAATATGTTCGGACACTGGTTTCACGCCCACCTCGAACCGCTGAAGAACGCCATGGGTGAAATCATGGGAACCATCGGTGTCGCCGTGGATGTCACCGACGAGTACAAATTACGGCGCGATGTGGAAGCGGCGCATCGCATTCAGCAACACTTGCTACCGGCTCGCAAGCCCCAGGTCAGTGGTTTTGAAATCGCTGGCGCGTGTTATCCCGCGGAACAATGCAGCGGTGATTTTTTCGACTACATTCCCTTGAGCGATGGCAAGCTGGCCGTCGTTCTTGCCGATGTTTCCGGACATGGATTCGGGCCGGCGATCCTGGCGGCCACCATCCGCTCGTACCTGCGAACGGCGGCCGTCATGGGCAGTCAAGTTCACGAAATGCTGGCGCTCGGCAATCGATTGTTAATTGAGGACGGCGACGCCAATCCGTTCGCCAGCGTCTTCAGCGCCAGTCTCGATCCAGGCTCCCGCTCGATTCAGTTTTCGTGCGCGGGACACCCGGCATTTATCGTGCGTCATTCGGGACGTGCGGAGAAGCTGGAATCGCAATGCGTGCCCATCGGCGTGCGGGAGAACGAAGTGTTTCCTTTGTCCCGCGCGATTCCCTTGGAACGTGGCGACATCCTGATGATCGCCAGTGACGGAGTCTTTGAGGCTCGCGGAGCGGACAAGGATTTCTTCGGCGTCGACCGTGCATTAGCAGTCGTCCACGACCACCGGAAGTTACCCGCCGACCAATTGGCCACCGAACTCCATAACGCGGCCTGCCAGTTCACAGGGACCAAGCGGTTGGA